>CAIUQV010000304.1 GCA_903901375.1 uncultured Ignavibacteriota bacterium | reverse complement strand
TACTACGGTTACATTACTTATGAGGCAACGAACGTATTTCTGCAATACCCTTGGTTACATTCTTTTTGACGCAATGCGAATTTACTTAGAGTATAGTTTCTTCATTTCGTATTAAAATATAATTAAGTAAATTAAGTGTTTTTGTATAAATTAATCATATTCTGACAATTTAAATTTTGGTGAAGAACACTTTATTAGTTTTACTTTTATTAGTACAGATATTTTTTGCAGGTATTTCTTACAGCCAGGTTAAGATTTATGAGAGAAATAGTTCTGACAAAAGAAACTCGGAAACTATAAACAGTTCGGAAAAACGTCTGAAAATTGATTTAAATGGCAGTTGGAATTTATCAATAAATAATTCTACCTTTTCAAACATTAATTCTCCTTTTGCGGCAGATACAAAATCAGCCATTCTTCTTAAAAGAGATTTCAAATTGCAGGATTCATTGGTTAATAATTACAATTTTATCTTTTACTCCGAAGGCATAAATTATTACTCCGAAGTGAAGATAAATGATGTTATTGTATCCCGCAATAGTGGTGGATGCAAGCTTATTACTTCAGAAATACAGGAAAACTTGCTTCTTGCAAACAATACAATATCAATAAAGATTGAAAATGATTTAGATAATACTTCTACCTTCCCTTTATCTAACCAGATTAATTATGCTAAAAATTACGCAGGTATCATTTCAAACCTTTATATTATTGCGGTACCAAAAATTTATTTGAGTGAAGTACTTTTTAAATATAACTTTGAAAGCGACAATGTTATTCAGTTCGCAAACAGTATCAATATTAATTCTCTTAACATAGATAATATAATTTCTGATGATAATAATTTTTCCGTAAAAACAGAAATATTCAGATTATCAGATTCTTCAAAACTTTACGAAAGTCCTGCTGCTAAATTAGAAGCTAAAAGTTATCAGAATTATAAAACACAAAACAATATTACTGTCAAAGGGATTGAACTTTGGAAACCTGAAAACCCGAAACTCTATATCGTTAAAACTCTTCTTTTTCATAAAGACCAGCTCATAGACGATATAATCTGTATTACCGGTTTCAAGAAAACTAAAATTGTTTCTAATGAACTGTATGTAAATGATGTTAAATATAAATTAAACGGTATAAACTACTACGAAGACCAGAATAAATTTGCTTCCGCATTGGATTATTCCGAAACAGAAAAGGATTTACTAAGAATCAAAGATTTAGGATTCAATTGTATTCGTGTTCCGGGGAAATCTGCAAACCCGTTTATACTAAAAATAGCTCAATCTATCGGACTATTTATACTTCAGGACTTTCCCTTTAATGAGATTCCTAATTCTCTTTTATCTAACGATAAATACATTAAAGAAGCTATTGAATATTCCGAGAATATCGTAAAAAGAGATAAAAACTCTCCCGCTGTTTTATTCTGGGGCATTGGTAATAACTTTGATGTGACAACTCCCGAATCTGAAATCTATGCAAATAAAATCAAGGAATCAGTTTTGCAGATAGATAATCGGCCTTTATATTATACAACCAGAAATATATTAAACGACAGGGTATCGAATATTATAGGTATTAAGGGAATTAATATATACGATAATTCATTAACCGACGCAAAAGATAAAATATCAAAACTTGGTGGCAGTTCATTTGTCTTTATATCTTCTTTTGGAATTAATGTCGATAATAACAATAGAAACGGTTTTGGTGATATTCGGAGCATAGAATATCAGGCAAAGTTTCTGACTGAAGTATATTCAGTGTCATCAGGCTTACCGGGAACATTCATCAATTCTTTTGCAGATTACAATTCGGAATCTCCATTAGTAATTCAGCATTCTGGAGATAATCCTTACTTAAATACATCTGGTATTTTTGACTACAACAGAAATCCTAAATATACAGCTGGAATACTTAAAAGAATGCTTAACAATCAGGGGTTTCAGAAAATACCCGAAGGGAATGAAGTCTTTTCATACCAGGGCTCATCATATTTCTTCGTTGTTATTGGACTTTCTATTTTAATTCTTCTGATAATTACTACAGGTAAGTTCAGAAATTTCAAAGATAACCTTTGGAAAAGTATTATTACTTCAAAGAACTTTCTTTACATAATAAAAGAACAAAACCCTATTTCAGGTTTTCAGAATTTCCTTTTGTTAATCTTTCTTTCGACGTCGTTAGGGATTTATACAAGCACTATTATTTACAACTTAAGGATAAAACCCGATTTCAATTTACTAACCGCTAAGATAATAGGTAGCGATAGTTTAGTTGTTTTCATTTATTCTTTCATAAACAATCCTTTGCTGTTATTTCTTGCTTTATCTTTATTTTTCCTGTTATTATTCATTCTGTGTTACTTTATCGTAAATTGTTTCTTATTGTTATTTAAAAAAAACATTAAGCTTAAACCATCTTTATCCGTATTTTCATGGTCTTTTGTCAGTTTGCTTGTTTTCTTATTAATAGGTATTATTTTCAGTAAACTATTAACTTACAGTTCAACTTTCATATCTCTTTCAATATACTTATATTTTGCCATTATATTATTCTGTTTATTTAAACTTCTAAACGGATTAAGGTATGTATTTGACCTTGGAATCATTAAATCATTCGTATATGGAATATTAATCTTAATGATTGCCGTAGGTATAAACTATTATTACTTCATAGTCATAAAGTCTTTAGACATTTTTATATCTTTAATTAAAAGTTATAACTGATTGTATTTATCAAAGCTAGAAATATTTGGATTTAAGTCATTTCCGGAAAAAACCACTATTGAGTTTAGCGGTGGCGTTTCCGCTATTGTTGGACCAAACGGTTCAGGTAAATCCAATATTGTTGATGCATTACGCTGGGTACTTGGTGAACAGGGTGATAAAGCACTTAGAAGTGAAAAAAGAGAGGATGTTGTTTTCAGCGGAACAAGCAAGAGAAAACCTCTGAGCGTTGCTGAAGTAGCTCTAACAATTCAAAATAATAAGAATATACTTCCTACTGAATATTCTGAAGTACAGATAGCCCGCAGGTTCTACAGAAGCGGAGAAACTGAGTATTTTCTAAATGGCACAAAAGTAAGATTAAAGGATATAAAAACATTATTCGTAGATACCGGAATAGGACCTGATGCTTATTCAGTTATCGAATTGAAAATGATTGAAACTATCCTTTCTCACGTCAAAAATGAACGACGCAAAATGTTCGAAGAAGCAGCTGGTATTGTTTCTTACAAGCAGAATCGTGATTTGACCTTTAAGAAACTTGAATCTGTCAAAGAAACTCTTAAAAGAGTCAACGATATAATCCGGGAGAAACAAAGAAATGTAGCTACTCTTGAACGTCAGGCAAAAAAGAATGAAGAAGCTAAGATTGTTGCTAATGATTTAAAGTTACTTGAAATTATATACTATACTTTCGAGTATAGTAAAATGCACGCAGAGATACAGGATATTAAAGATCACGAAAATGCAAACCTTACTTTAAAGTCCAACCTTGAATCTGAATTAATTATCAGCAATGAGAAGTATGATTCAATACAACCTGAAATAAATTCGCTTGAAGAAACTTCAGAATCCATTAACTATGAATTGGAAGATGTTAAGGATGAATTAAATTCACTTGAGAAAGATAACCTGGTCAATATTGAAAAGAACAAGAATTTTAATACAAACATAGAAAGACTTTCAGAAGAAAATGATACTCTTGCAGAAAACATAAGTAAGAATAACGAGAAAACTAACGAAGTCTCACAGAAGATTTCTGTCTTAAAACGCACTTTGGAAATATCAGAAGTTTCTTTAATTGAAAAGAAGGCAAATGTAGATAAGACAATCTCCCTTATAAATGGCAAGAAAGTTGAATTATCTGAAATTGGTATCAGGCTGAAGGAAAGTAATAAGAACCTTTCTCTCAAAAAAACTGATTATGAAAAGAATAAATATACCCAGGAAAAGAATTTAGAACAATTAACTGCTTTATCTTCTTCATCACAAATACTACTTGAAGATATTTCTAAACTCGAGAAAGAAAAGAACGAAATTGAATCCTTGATAGACAATGAAAACAATGTCAGGAAATCTTTGGAAATAAAGCTACGAAACGAAATTGAAAAGAAAGATAAACTTATTGCCGGGAATGAGAAGCTAAAGAACGAATACACTGAATTAACAATTAATCTTGAGAATAGTAAAAGTAAACTTTCTTATTTACAGCACCTTGTAGACACTTTTGAAGATTATGCCGAAGGTATTAAATCTATAAAAAGTGATACCGACATAGACTACGTGAGCACCGTAATTGATTCTATTAATGTCGAAGACAAATTTAAGATTGCAATTGAAACTGCACTGGGTGAAGTGTCCAATTATCTGATTATTAATGATTCAAGATATTTAAATAAGTTAATCGAGAAACTGAACACCGATGATAAAGGAAAAGTCACTTTTATTCTTAATGACAAGCTTATTCAGGAAAACCAGATACCATTATCAATTGATTTTGACTATTACAATCCCGCTTTATTAAAAGATAAGAATGTTTACGGATTTGCTGATTCTTTCATCAAAACCAATAACAAGGACTATGAATTTCTATTCAGATATATTCTTGATGAATATATTGTCGTTGAAGATTTAGATACAGCATTTAAACTCTCATCAGACAATTATTATAAGTTTATAACTCTTGATGGTGATATAGTTACTCATAGCGTTGTCAGGTCAGGTGGCAAAACTAAAGAGGAAAATCTCAAATTAGGTAGGGAGAATCAGATTGAAAACCTTAGAAGTGATATTTTCAGGCTTGAAGATACACTTCAGGAGAAGAATATTGACATAAAATCTGTCATTAGTGAATTAGAAGGTTTAAACGATACTGAATTGAAAACTTCACTCGATACCTGTATTGATAAACTTGGGAAGCTGAATAACGATTCGGCATTGATAACTTTCAAACTTAATGAACTTAATAAAAATGTATCAGAAAATGATGAGGCATACGGTAAATTAAAATCTGAAAATATAGAGCTTACTAATTTGATAAATGAACTTATTAAAGATTTAAGCAAATTAGAGAATGAACAGTCAAACTTCGAAAAAGAACTGGCTTTTCTTTCAGAGGAGTTTACTGAGATTGATATTAAGCATACTGAAAACCAGACAGATTATAATACATTTCTGATTGAATTTAACAGGCTCAAAAATGAACTAAAGAACGAAGAGAATAATCTTTCACGACTAATTAATACGCTTGAATTTCAGACAGAACAAACGAAGAAGAACTCTAGATTAATTGATGAATATTCTCTTCAGGTTCAAGGACATGAAAGTAACATAGAAAAGAATCTAATTGAAATCACGGAATTACAGTTTAAGAAAAATATAATAAAGAAGAAACTCGACGAAAACGAAGAAGTTCTGAGCAAGAAAAAAACAGAAAAAGAAGAGATTGAACAGGAACAAAGAATTAAAAGACGCGAATTTGATAAAGTATCTCAATTACTTGTTGATTCTCAGATTAAAATCCGTGAATACGAAATCAAATCTGAACAATTCAGGGAAATACTCTTTAAGAAATATGAAATGGACATTCAAAGTATACCTGAAGAATTACACCCAGAACTTGATGCAGCTCGTGCTAATTATTTGATGAGTGACGGTGTATTCGATGAAACTAAAGCATATAAGGATATTGATTCTCTTTCTGATAGATTTAAGAAATTAGGTGGTGGTTTTCAACAATTACTGTGGGAAGATTATCAGAGTCAAAAGGATGAACTTGAAAAAATGGTTGTCCAGAGAGACGATTTACTCGAATCTGAAAGAGATATTAATAAAACAATCGATAAAATTAATAACGAGGCGAAAGAAAGGTTTCTCAAAACATTCGAAGAAATCAGACAGAACTTTATTAGAATTTTCAAGGAACTGTTTCAGGAAGGTGATGAAGCAAACCTTAAGCTTGTTTATGATGAAGATGAAAACGGCAAGATCAACGAAGATCCTTTGGAAGCTAAGATAGAAATTACAGCAAAACCCAGAGGTAAAAGACCCACATCTATTGAATTGCTGTCAGGAGGAGAAAAAACCCTTACAGCCATTGCTTTACTTTTTGCTATTTATCTTGTAAAACCATCTCCATTCTGCGTACTCGATGAAGTTGATGCACCGTTAGATGTCGCAAACCTTGGAAGATTTAACAATATGATTAGAAAGTTTTCAGAGAAAACTCAGTTTATCCTTATAACCCATAACGAACGGACTATGGAAACCGTAGACACACTCTATGGTGTAACGATGCAGGAACCGGGAGTTACTACGATTGTCGAGACAAGATTTAAGAACAATTAATTCATTTGAAAATCCCTAAACTTAAAATATTCTGTGATTTCGATGGTACTGTAACCAAGAAAGACGTATGGGTAGATGCTTTGGGAAGATTCATTACTGATAAAACTTCTTTTGCAAAAATTTGTGATGATTTCAGCAGCGGAAAGATAACTTCAAGAGAATGTATAAACCGGGAACTCGATTTAGTCAGGAACTTTGATTTCAAATTATTTGACTCATTCATAGATCTTCAGGAATTAGACGATTACTTCCAAGACTTCGTGATTTTTTGCAAAGAAAATAATTTTGGCTTATTTCTACTCAGTGAAGGTTTGGATTATTATATCGGATACGTATTGAATAAATTCAAAATTGACTTACCTTATTTTTGCAATACTCTATCAACTCAGGAAATAAATGGAACTACAAAACTTTCATGCTATTTCCCCTATTCAGATGAACATTGCAATTCTTGCGGTATGAGTAAAAGAAACATTCTGATTTCAAATACTAATGATTTTGACAAAGAAATTTCAGTTTTTATAGGTGACGGAGTCTCTGATTTCTGTGTAAGTCATTATGCAGATATAGTTTTTGCAAAGCATACACTTGCATCTTATTGCTGGAAAAATAATATCACATATTACGAATATAAAGACTTTGGAGATATTATGAAAAAACTAATAAATCTTATTTCTAAAGGCAAAATTAAACAACGACAAAATTCCAGAACTTTAAGAAAGGAAGTACTCTTAGGAGGTTAATATGAATAAAATTGGTAATTTATTGTTCAAATTTAGAAGTTATACCCCATTACCATTTGTTTTTTTAATGATTCTATTTATGAATCCTACTCTCTCATCTATCTTTACAGGCTTTTTAATCCTCATTATTGGAGAATCTATTAGAATATGGTCTGTTAGTTATGCGGGAAGCGAAACCAGAACTACTTCAGGAGTTGGAGGATCAAACTTGGTAACACAGGGACCTTATGCCATAATAAGAAACCCATTGTACTGGGGCAACATAATGATGTATGCAGGAATAGGAATTATGAGCAATGCCTTGTACCCTTTTCTTTTAATAATTGCCGTTTTTTATTTTACTTTTCAGTATTATCTTATAATTTTCAATGAAGAGGATTATCTTAGGAAAACTTACAAAGAAAACTTTGAAATCTACTGCAAACATGTTAAGAGATTCCTTCCATTACCCAAATCACTTCCGGTTGAGATTAAATCAAATCTGAAATTTGATTTAAGAGATGGTTTGAAGTCAGAAAAACGTTCTATTCAAGCAGCTGTTATTATTTCATTTATAATACTTTTAAAATTTATTTTCTTTTAGTTTTTGATTATATTACAAAAAACATAAAGTCATTTAATGAAAAGAATATTAATCCTGTTTGCATTATTAATTTTTAGCTGGAATTATGTTAATTCTCAGAATATTCCAACTTTAAAAACCGGTAATCCGGAATTAAAAGGATACAAAACAAAGAACTTTTTTCAGCTGACATTACAGGGAGGTTTTATGAACCCTTTAAGTTCTTATTTTGTAGACAATTATTTTACTAGCTCAAGTTTTGGTTTTGATCTCGCATACAGGGTTAACACAGAAGTTGCTTTATACACTGAAATTAAATATGATATTCTATCTCCAAAAGATACTTTAGCTCCTTCGCCATCATATCTTGAATCAACAATCGGTATTCGCTTTTATTTCCGGCCAAAATGTTATAGGTCCAGTTTCTTTATTGAAGCAGGTATTGGACCTTATATATTTATGCAAAGTTCTGGTACTACACCTACACGAATATATGATTCACAAACGTCATTTAAATTCGGCGGCAATGCAGGAATGGGAGGAGAGTTAGTCCTTACAAATTCTGTCTTTATTACTTTAAAAAGCAAAGTAAATTCAGTTTTCGAGCCTAAGGGCACAACTACATTTGTAAGTGGAATTGGCGGATTTACAATAAGATTTTAAGTCTTACCTTAATGTGTGATATTTTTATAGTTGCCGGAGAATCTTCAGGTGATTTACATTCCGCTCAACTTATCTCAAAACTTCTTTCTTTAAACCCGGATATTGATATTCAGGGAATTGGCGGTTCAAAAATGAAAGACGCTGGAGCCAGAATTTATTTCAATTATACTGACGTTAATCATATTGGCTTTGTAAATATAGCAAAAAATTATTTTCATTTGAAATCCAGATTAGAAGCAACTGCCAAACATATACTTAAATTATCACCAGCTATTTTAATCCTGTGCGATTTTCCCGGATTTAATCTCCGAATTGCTGAAAAGATTAGATCACGTTTTAAAGGTAAAATAATTTATTATATCACTCCACAAATCTGGGCTTGGCATCATAGCAGGATAGAAAAGATAAGGAAATATATTGATATATGTTTTGTGATTTTTCCTTTTGAGAAACAATTGTTTGATAAGGAAGGAGTTAAATCTCATTTTGTTGGTAATCCGGTTATTAAGCAAATCGATGATTTCCTGTTAACAGCAGTTAAAAGTGATAAATCAATAAAAGAGATTTCCATTATGCCTGGAAGCAGAAAAGAAGAAGTTCTGCGTATGCTTCCAAAATTATTGGAAATCGGCAAAATCCTGATTGACAAATACAAATACAAAGTAAATTTGATTTGTTCTGATAATATTCCTTTTGATCTGTATAAACAGTTAATGGGAACTTCTAAAATCAATATTATTCTACCAGATGAATCAAGTAATCTAAATACTATCTATAATTCGGATTTTGTTATTACAAAATTTGGCACTTCTAATCTCGAATGTGCTTTGCTTAATATACCATTCACAGCTGTTTACAAGGCTAGTTTTTTAAATTATATTATTGCAAAGCTTCTTATACGAATAAAATATGTTTCTCTGGTTAACATAGTTATGAATAAAGAAGTTGTAAGGGAATTTATCCAGAAAGATTTTACTGTAGAAAATATAATATTTGAACTTCAAAGAACTTTGCGCAATGATGAATACAGAAACAATATGCTTTCAGAGTTTGCAAATCTTAGAAATTTACTGACCTGCTCAGAGGATAATATTGCCGAATTAATCCTTAACGAGTTATGATTTTTCTGAGAATATTATTACTTCCCTTTTCATTTCTCTATTTAATTACTATTACTGTTATAAATTATCTCTATGATCGGGGATTTATTAAAAGTTATAAATTCAATACTCCGGTAATATCTATAGGGAATATTTCGACTGGCGGTACAGGGAAAACACCGTTAGTCAAATATCTTGCAGATTACTTTCTCAATAAGAATAAAAGTGTTGGCATTATTTCAAGAGGATATAAAAGAAAATCAAATAGTCTGGTTATTGCTTATGACGGAAATAACATAACTTCAGACTTACATTCTGCTGGTGATGAATTATTTATGCTTATTAATAGATTTTCGGGAAATAATAAATTTTATGCAATAGCTTTTAAAGACAGGATTAAAGCTATAGAAGTAATGATTAATAATTTTTCGCCCGATATTATTATTCTCGATGATGCATTCCAAAACAGAAGAATTAGCAAATCTGTTGATATTGTGATGATTGATAATGAAAATACATCTTGCTTAAACAAACTCTTTTTACCCGCAGGAAACCTGAGAGAGCCAAAATCATCACTTAAGCGAGCTGATTTGATTTTAAACAACTTCAAGTTTTCTGTTTGTA
>CAIUQV010000303.1 GCA_903901375.1 uncultured Ignavibacteriota bacterium | reverse complement strand
TAAATTGCTTCGTAATTATCGGGTTCTAATTTAAGTACCTGTCTGTAGCAGTCTAAAGATTCATCAATCCTTCCCAGAGCAAACAGTGTGTCGGCTTTTGAATACCAGAGTTCGGAATAACTGCTGTTAAGTTTAATACCGCTGTCATAGTCTTCAAGAGCACGTTCAAACATATTCATATTGTAATAGCAGGAACCTCTGCCGAAGAATGAATCGTAATTTTCGGGATTCAGCTTTATTGATTTGTCAAAATTCTCAAGTGCCTCGTCGTACATTCTGAGCTCGTAGTACGAATTTGCAATGTTATGGTATGCGTATGAATCGTATTTGTTGTACTTCACCGATTCCTTGTAGCAATCGATGCCCTTCAGCAGCAGTCCGATTGATGCATAGGCATTGCCGCAGTTATACCAGGCAGATGAGAAATCTTTCTTGATTGATAAAGCATATTCATAACTTTCAATTGCTTTCAGGAACTTTCCCTGTCTGTTAAGCACAATACCTGTGTTGTACCAGGCGTTGTAATTAAGCGGGTTCAGTTCAATGTGCTTTTCATAATTATCCAGTGATAAATCAAGGTTGTCAGTAAAGTCGTAGCAGTAACCCATTTCGTAATATGCGTCTGCATAGTCGGGATTGATTTCCACAACTTTCAGAAAACAGTTAATAGCTTCCTGATAGTTCTCTGTCCTTTCGCAGCTTAACCCTTTGTTAAAATATGCATCCGTATTGTTTGAGTCGAATTCAAGAGCTTTGTCATAATTCACAAGTGCCTCTTTGTACTTTCCGAGAGAATCCAGTGCTATACCTTTATTAATATAAATTTCGCAGTCGTGCGGATTAAGTGAAAGAGCCTTATCGTAAAATTGTATAGATTCCTTGTTTCGTCCAAGTCCGTCAAGAGTGACGGCTTTCTTATGGTATAAGTCTGAAGAGTATGGCGAATAAACGATAGCCTGATCTATCAGTTTAAGCGCTTCCTCAAACTTACCCGTTTCGCATAAATAATTTATTTTTTCTTCTGTTGATTCGGGGTTTAATCCCGGAATATCATCATATTCAAAATTATCATCAGCGTTATATTCTATGTCATCGAAATAGTTCATTTAACCTTTCTTATTTGTTAAATCAAATTATTAAATCAATAACGTTAAGTCAATAGAATTTATCCATAGGTAAAAATTTTTGTATAAAATTTATTATAACAAAATTCCGTTTGTCAATGAATAAACAGATTTGGTTTTAACAATGGCTTTTGCACATTCACTCAAAAAGGATGCCATAAATAAAGAATCGTTCGGGTTGAGTGAAGTCAGCGGTTCTTTTTTTCCTCTTTGCCCGATTGCTTTATGTTTAAATCTCCCTTGTTAGGGTCGGGTTCTTTTGTCTTTGAAGTGTCTTTTGGTAAATCCGGGTTCATTATTTTTAATGAGTCTGTACCCGTTAACGTAGAGTCTGTAATGTTTGACAGACTGTCATTCTTAACGGCTGTATCTTTTTTATTCAGTGATTCATAAAATTCATATTTCGATTTTATTGCCGTGGCAAATTCTGTCTGCGGATAATTGTTAAGCACTATGGCGTAGTATTTCATTGCACTGTCCTTATCGGGCTTAACGTACTCATACAACCATCCGAGTGTGTAATATGCTTTTGGCATCAGCGGACTTCCCGGATAGTTTGTTATGGCTTCGTAAATCACTGAAGTTATCTTTTCCTTGTTGTTTGAGATTAAAAGTTTATCTGCAATCGTAATCAGTGAATCAGCAGCATCATAATTCTGAATTACTGTTTCCAGTCCGAGATTCCTTCTCGATTCATTTGCATATATACTGTTCGGAAACCTTTCTACAATGTCCCTGAAATATTCGTTTGCCTTTGCAGTGTCTCCCGCTGACTTGTAAATAGCGCCAAGATAGAACAATGCCTTGCTTACCATACCGGAACTGCTGTATTCATTAATGATTTTATTAATGTACATTATAGCAGAATCCTGTCTGTTAAGGTTGTAATAGAATATTTCCGAAAGTTCAAAATAAGCATTAAGTTTCTGGTTCTCTTTTAAATCTCTGAGCGAATCGAGGTTGACTACCGGCGGGGGAGGTACGTTTGAAGTATCTCTTTTGCCCGTGATTATACTGTCTTTGGGAACAGTTATGCTGTCTTTCGTTATACCTTTGTTCTCAGGCTCGATGTTTTCTTTTCCTTTGTTCTTTTCCTCAAGAATCTTTTCGAAAGCCTTCATAAGCGAATCGTTATCGGGGATTGTATCCCTTGACGAATATCCGCCGCTCTTGCCGTGTTCGCCGCCTTTAGGAGGGTCAGTGTTAATCTTGAATTTATCCTTGAATTCCTTATCGTAATCTTCCTTGTATTTCTGAAGTTCGGGTTCTTCACCCGGAATTTCTATCTTTGTTGTATCGTTTAAAACTGCCTGAAGTGTAAAGTATCTGTCAAGTGCATCGGTTTTCTTTTTGCAGAGTTCTGCGTAATCAATCGCATTTGATGTCTCGTTTGCTTTCTTATATGAAATAAGAGCTTTTAAATAATCTTTAACCGTGTATTCGTAGTAAACACCAAGTTCATAATACGATTCTGCAGCAGCTTTCGTTCCGGGATTCTTTACGATGATATCAAAATACCTTGCTTTAGCTTCCTTGAATCTGTTCTCGTAGAAGTCTGTATTTGCAAGTTCAAGTTCTACATACTGCTTGAATTCAGGATAATCAATGTACTTTTTGTCCATCTTCTTGAGTATTTCAGAAGATTTTGCGTAATCCCTGATTTCGTTGTATGCCTTTGCTTCATTAAGTCTTGCATAAAACTCAAAGTCAAAATTGGAAGTATTCTTGTATGCGGCTTCGTATAGTTTCGGTGCTTCTTTCTTATTGTAAATAGTGTAAACTTTAGCAAGCAGATACTGCCTTTCGGCTTTTATCTCGGAATCATCTGTTATATCGATTGATTGAATCAGATAATTCTGTGCATCGGAAATGTTTCTCAGGGATATGCTGTAAATTGCAAGCTGTTGAAGTACCTGTGCCTTTATATCTTTCTTCGTTGTTGTCTGCAGAAGGGTTTTCAGAATCATTTCTGCATCGGCATACCTTCTGAGTCTGAGTTTCGTCATTCCTAAATACAGTATTGCTTCATCGGCAATTTCACTCTTCGATAGCTTCGACAGGAATTCATAGAACTTTCTTTCCGCCTGGATAAAATCGTTGGAATAGAAATACGACAGACCAATCAGAAGAACCGCATCATCAACATACTTTGTATTCTTGTTGTACTGAATTACTTTCGAACAGCGTTCAATCACTTTTGTAAACTTGTCAACAGTACTTTGCTGAACGGGCGGTATGACGTTAAGGGAATCTATTCTCCGGTTGAAAGAAGCTATAACCGTAGCTTTAAATTCTTTCAGAGCTTCGTTATAATCTTCATTTGCAGTATAAAACTTATTGAAATAAGTGGAGAAAGATTCTGACCTGTTACCCATAAACATAAATGACACAAAATCCTGATAATTATAGTCGAGTGAAACCTCATAATTCGGGTCAGGTTCTTCGTCTCTCGGCTGATAATCCTTCGATAATGTTCTGTGAGTGGTATAATCACAGCTCGAAAAACTCAGTGCAGAGAAGAACAATAAAATATAAAAAGCAATTTTAGGTATTTTTATCATACATCATAAAATTATCCGTATTTTTACCGTTAATCAAGCCAAAATCAGTCCATTTTTGAAATTTGCAATATTTGCCAATAAAGACAGGAGAAATGGGGCTATCATATTTAATAATGAAAAGATTTCATAATTAATTAAACATCTGTGGGTTCTTTAAATATGTATTTTTCGTCAAAATCAACTTCATATTTCTTCAGGAACATTTTAAACTCATCCAGAAATGAGACTTTTAAGTGATTTTCCTTTTGATTCTCAATGTAATTTATTACGTACTTAACCTGAGATTTTGAATATGTAAAAGCACCAAAACCTGGCTGCCATTCAAATTTTCCTATAGAAAGTTTATTGTCATTAATCCATTTTGAAGAACTCCTTTTTATATCCTGAGTTAAGCTGGATACAGATTGTTCCGGGTTCATGCTTAAAAAGATATGAATATGATCTTCAGTGCCATTGATACAGTACATTTTATGTCCCTTATTGTGAACAATACCTGAAATGTATTTGTATAAATCAGTTTCAATATCTTTAGTAATTAATGCGGTTCTTCGCATTGGGGAAAATACAAGTTGAACATACAGTTGAGTATAAGTATTCGCCATATGTGAGATTTTATTTTGTAAAATATATGCATAAATGGTTATTATATAAATACAATTATGAAAGTCCGGGAAAGACCATCAGAAAATTCGTGGTATTTAACTTTTAATGCCGTAGATACTGTGTTAAAAATCAATACAAAACTTGCAATATGTTTTGATAAATCACACTACCATTAC
>CAIUQV010000302.1 GCA_903901375.1 uncultured Ignavibacteriota bacterium | reverse complement strand
CTTCTTCTGATGTTAATCCTGTAATGTCCAATTTTAATGATTACTTATACATAATCATAACTCTTTTACAGCCCGAATAAATTCCCTGAATATAGGTTGCGGGTTTATAAGTCTTGATTTTAATTCTGGGTGAAACTGAGACGCTATAAAAAATGGATGCATCTTCTGAGGTAATTCAATCATTTCTACCAGTGATTCATCGGGCGATAATCCGGATAATATCATTTTATTGTCTGTGAGTATTTTTCTGTAATTATTGTTTACCTCGTATCTGTGTCTGTGTCTCTCGTTTATAAATTCTCTCTTGTAACATTTGTAAGCAAGTGAATTTTTCTCTATTATGCACGGATATGAACCTAACCTCATTGAAGCTCCTTTTAAAACAACTGACTTTTGATATTCCATAATGTCAATTACGTTGTACTTCGATTGTTTGAATTCAGTTGAATTTGCATTCTTTAAACCGCATACGTTTCTTGAAAATTCTATAACAGCACATTGAAGCCCAAGACATATTCCGAAAAATGGTATCTTGTTCTCTCTTACATATTTAATAGTAGCTATCTTTCCTTCGATTCCTCTGTCACCAAACCCCGGACAAACCAGCAGTCCCTTAATTCCTTTGAAGTAATCTTTAATCTTAGTCGGATTTTTTTCAATCTCTTCCGCATCTATCCATCTTAAATTCACTTTCACGTCATTGTATGCACCCGCATGTATGAACGATTCCATTATGCTCTTGTAAGCATCAGGTACAAGATTATACTTGCCGCATATTCCCACTGTCACTTCGCGTTTCGGATTTATTATCTTATTTACAGCTTTATTCCATTCCGTTAATCTCGGCTTCGCACATTTAAGATTGAGTTTCTTGATTATTACTTCGTCAAACCCTTCTTTGTGCAGATTTATCGGTACACTGTATATCGACTTTGCATCAAGCGCCTGCATTACAGAACCTGTCTCCACGTTACAGAATAATCCTATCTTCGATTTCATTTCTTTAGATATTTCTTCTTCACTTCTGCATAATAAAATATCAGGTTGTATTCCTATTTCAAGTAAAGTCTTAACGGAATGTTGAGTAGGTTTGGTTTTTAGTTCACCAGCTGCTTTTATATAAGGTATAAGTGTTAAATGAACACAAAGAGAGTTTGTTTTACCAACTTCGTGCATCAATTGTCTCATAGCTTCAAGAAATGGCAGAGATTCTATATCTCCAACAGTTCCCCCTATTTCTGTTATTATTACATCATAATTCCCGTCTTTTGATAATTGTGTCATTCTTTTCTTAATCTCATCAGTAATATGAGGGATTACTTGAACTGTTGCACCCAGATAATCTCCTTTTCTTTCTTTATTAATAACAGTATTGTATACTTGTCCTGTCGTTGTATTATTATTTTTATTCATGTTTTCATCCAGGAATCTTTCATAATGTCCTAAATCGAGATCAGCTTCTGCTCCGTCTTCTGTAACGAATACTTCTCCATGCTGCAAAGGTGACATTGTTCCGGGATCTACATTGATATAAGGGTCAAATTTCTGAATTGTAACTTTTAGCCCTCTTGATTTAAGTAACAATCCTAAAGATGCTGAGGCAATTCCCTTGCCTAATGACGAAACTACTCCCCCTGTTAGAAAAATGTACTTTGTTTGTTTCATTTTATATTTCCTCTTTTCTTAATATGCTTTAGTATTTTTCTTAAATCTGATTTTGTATCGACCGAAATAGAGTCATCTTTCGAAACTACTACACGGATCTTTTCCCCCATCCATAATATTCTCAATTGTTCCAAACTTTCCGCCTTTTCTATTTCTGATTGTGTAGTCTTATTGAATTTTAGCAGAAATTTCTTCCTGTAAACATATAGCCCAAGATGTTTGTATATTTTTATATTTACGGCTCTTTTAATATTATTGGGTATTAATGAACGTGAAAACAATAATGCATTGTTGTTTTTGTCAAATACTACTTTAACTTTATTTATATCATAAAAATCGTTAACCATTTCTACGGCTAATGTTGAAACATTTAAAGATTTATCTTTAAGTAATGGTTTTATTGCCTTATCAATATTAATTGGCTTTATAAATGGTTCATCACCTTGTATGTTAACTATTATATCCGATTTAATTTTTTTTATTACTTCACAAATTCTGTCAGTGCCTGTTTTATGTTTATTAGATGTCATAATTACATTCCCTTTAAATCCCCTTACACAATCAAATATCTCTTTATTATCTGTTGCAACAATAACATTATTTATTAATTTAGATTTTTGCGCCTGTTCATAAACTCTCTGTATCATACTCTTTCCATCTATGAGGATAAGTGGTTTTCCGGGAAACCTTGTTGAACTATATCTTGCCGGTATTATTCCTGTAACAATCATTGTATATTTTTGTAGGAATTAATGTTTTTTACTATAACATTTCTTATATCATTCAAAAGTTGTTTGTCTTTGCTGAATTTCATAGGTTCATCAATTATTACTTTTACTAAACCGGGATAAATTTTAAAACTGTTTTTCTTGAGAACTGAATTTGTTCCAATTATCGCAACTGGAATAACATCTACTTCTGCTAATTCAGCTAACATGAAAATTCCTTTTTTAAAATCTGATGTTTCTCCGTTCACACTTCTGGTCCCTTCTGGAAAAATTGCTATGGAAATTGATTTCTTTAATTTAATGACAGCTTTTTTCAAAGACTCTATAGCACTTCGTGCATTTTTTCTGTCAATCGGGATATATCCTCCAAAATATAATGACCAGCCGAATATCGGAATATTTGTAAGAGATTTTTTGTAAATAAAACGTATATTTTTGGGCATAGATACCATTAGGACAGGTATATCAAGATAGCTTAAGTGATTAGATACAATGATGTACTCTTTTTCTTTCTCAATTTTACCCTTAATATCAATATCTAATTTCACACCACTAATAAAAAGAACTGTCTTAGCAAAAAACCTATACACCCAGTATGTACCTATGCCTTTGTAAAAATTCAAAGGAGTGAATAATATTGATAAAATTGAAAGAGTTACTGCCGATATTACAATTAATGTTAATCTTAAGTAATTCACAATCTATTTAACTATTTTGGATATAGCTTTGAACATATCATTACCTGAAATTTCACATAATTCAAATAATATTGATTCATAAGTTGAAACTATTGCTCCTTCTTGTCTCATTCTTTCGATTGCTATTTGTTTGTCATTTAAGTTTCGGGATGAAACACAATCTTCTATCAGTACAGGTTGAAATCCCATAGCAATTAAGTCAATTGTAGTTTGTAATACGCAAACATGGGACTCTATTCCTATCACAATAACGTTTTTCTTTCCCGTAGATTTCAATTTGTCGCATACTTCTATAGAACCGCAACAGCTGAATGTGTCTTTCTCGATGTAATTATAATTTTCTATAGCCTCTGATATTTCTGTTATTGTGTGACCTAATCCTTTTGAATACTGCTCTGTTATAACCATATCAATTCCTAAAACTTTTAGTCCCTTTATTAGTCTGATTACATTTTTGGTGA
The DNA here is from genome assembly GCA_903901375.1 of uncultured Ignavibacteriota bacterium. Taxonomy (GTDB): domain Bacteria; phylum Bacteroidota; class Ignavibacteria; order Tepidaquicellales; family Tepidaquicellaceae; genus CAIKZJ01. The sequence goes on along the minus strand of CAIUQV010000302.1, from coordinate 255 downwards.
GTTTTTCGTTTTCCTGTATAAATGGGTAAAGTCTTTCCTGAAAATCAATAATTAAAGCCTGAGTATTGTTTCTATTTATTCTCATTTTGGTAATCTTTTTTCGTTTACATAATGCTTATAAAATACTCAAATTATTGTTTAAAAACTTTGAAAAAAGACAGTATGAAAGAATGTATAAATTCCCCGGAAATACTTTTAATTGTTGAGTGCAGAATTTAAGATTAAAAGTAAATCATCTTTTTCAAATGGTTTTGG
>CAIUQV010000301.1 GCA_903901375.1 uncultured Ignavibacteriota bacterium | reverse complement strand
TTCCTTTACCACCCACTTCCGGGGCATCAAAACCGCCACCAGCCATATAATTAAACTCCTGTGTTTTTAGTTAACAAAATAATTTATTCTTTTTTATCTGCTTTAATCATCGTTACTAATGAAAACACTTTGTTGTCTGACTCGTGAAGAGATGTCATCAGGTCTTCGAAAACTCCGTAAGAGACTTCCTTGTCACCTTTGACAACAACCTGAAACTGAGCCGATTTATTACCTGAGATAGATTTCAGAGTAGCTTTAATATCAACGAGTGTTTTTTCAAACTGAGCCTTATTCATTATAAATACTTTTCTCTTTATTTCCTTATCACCTACTTTACCGGTTTTCTGAACCTGGCTTTGTGATAATGAATCCGGATGGTATAAACCTATACCGAACTGATCACCAAAGATTTTTTCTCTTATCTTATAGTTATCAACATCGAGGAATATATCGCCTTCTTTTGTGAGAGATAAAGTCATCACATCGGTTTCTTTCATCTTATTATCAGGGTCCGAATATACAGATTGTGGTAATGCAACCTCAACAGCTTCAGATTCTGCTGCTTTGAAAGTTGCAGTTAACATAAAAAACGTCAACAATAACATAATAACGTCCACCATCGGAGTCATATCAATAGTGATGTTCGGTTTTTTAATATCTCTGACTTTTTTCATTTGTCTTTTTTAAAAATTTTGAAAAAGTTAACCGAAATCAATTATTTAGACTTAAATGCAATGATTGATAAAATGTTATATGTTGCTTCGTCAATCATATATGTAATATTTCCTACTTTTGTCAAAAAGAAATTGTATGAAATTGTACCGACGATTGCACCAAAAAGTCCGCCTGCTGTGTTGATAAGAGCTTCCGAGATACCTGACGAAAGTTCTGCTGCGTTTGGTGTACCTGCTGTTGCAAGTGCCTGGAATGAACGAATCATACCAACTACCGTACCAAAAAGACCTACTAACACTGAAACTGAAGCGATTGTTGCGAGTGCCGGTAAGTTTGTGTTTAATAATGGAAGTTCAAGACCCATTGCTTCTTCAATTGCATTCTTAACTTCTTCAAGTTTTCTTTCTGCGTCCATACTTTTATCAAGTACTAAAACCTGATATCTTTCAAGTCCCTGTTTCAGTATGTTGGCAATTGAACCTTTTTGTTTATCGCATAATGCAATTGATTCATCGATGTTACCTTCTTTTAATGAAATCTGAATCTTCTTTAAGAAGTCTTCGATCTTTCCTTTACCTTTTGCTTTACCAAGAGAAAGAGCTCTTTCAATTGTGTATGTGATAACCATAATACTTAATGTGATAAGTAACGGAACGATAACACCACCAAGATAAACAGCACCTAATAAGTTAGCAGGTGTGGTTTTTTCCGGGTTCTTAAAGTTCGCCGGGTTTCCAAGTACAAACATGTATAATATAATAGCCACTGTAAACGCCACGACTATCAGAATAAATGTGAATAATCCGGATTTTTTCATTGAGTTTTAACCTCCAATTTTTGGTTTAATTTTTGAATATATTTGGTTTTTAAAATTTTTCTATTTAAAACTGTCAACTGCTTCTGCATTTGAGTTATAGCAGTCAAATATTAATGATAGTTTTGTTATTACAAATAAGTTTTCAAGATTCTTGTTCAATCTTGTCAGTTTAATCTCGCCTTCACGCTTTTTATAATTTGCATGTGCAGAAATTAGAACACCAAGTGCTGTGCTGTTTAAATACATTACATCTCCCAGATCAATTATTAATTTCTGGTTTCCGTTTTCAGCAACTTCCTTAATGGCGTATTTTAAGTCATCTGTTTCGTCTCCGCCAATAAAACTGCCTTTCGGCTCGAGGATATAAATCCCTTTATCCTTTACTTCGGATGATTTGATTTTAGCTGCCATAATTAAAATTGTTTAATTGGTAAAAATAATCTTATTTTTCTTAAATTTCAATTAAATTAAGTGTTAATAATTTAACACTAATAAGAACTTTAAAGTATTTTCAGAATTTTTGTATAAATTTCATCTATTTCGCCGACTCCGTCTATTTCTGTTACTTTACCTTCATTTCTGTAATACTCCAGAACCGGACTGGTTGAATCTATGTAAATTTTTAATCTCTTCCGGATTATATCTTCTGTATCGTCTACACGTCCCCTCTTAATAAGCCTTGATACAAGTTCGTCTTCATTTACTACAAGAAATAAAACCCTGATATCATTAAAATTCATTTTCGTGAAAATTAAATCGAGCTCTTTTGCCTGTTCATTAGTCCTGGGAAATCCATCGAGAATAAACCCGCTTTTCCCTTCAAGGTTTTCTTTCAAAGCTTTTTCTACAATGCCTATCATTATTTCATCGGGTACAAGGGAGCCTTTTTCCACGATATGTTTTGCCTTTATGCCAAGCTCAGAGCCTTCGTTTATTTCTTTTCTTAAAAATTCACCCGTCGACAAATGGAACAAGTTTAGATTCCTTGCCAGCATTTCTGACTGAGTTCCCTTTCCTACCC
>CAIUQV010000300.1 GCA_903901375.1 uncultured Ignavibacteriota bacterium | reverse complement strand
ATACATTAATCCGTTAAATAATCCGTCTCTTTCGGGTAAATGGCCTTTTATACCTATTCCGCCACTCTCTTCGGCTCCAATCAGAACATCCTGTTCAATCATTTTCTGAGAAATATGTTTAAACCCAACAGGAACAGTTTCAAGTTCAAGTTTGTATTTATCACAATACTCTTTAATAATCTCGGATGCAGAAAAACCTCTGACAACTTTCCCCTTGAGACCTTTAGTTTGATTCAAGTATTTTAAAAGCAGAGCAAATGTCTTTTGAGCATCCAAAAATTCACCTTTTTCATCAATAATAGCTATTCTATCTGCATCTCCGTCTGTTACTATACAAATATTATAATTGCCATCTTTTGTAGTTTTGCATGCCAATCCTAAGTTTTTTTCCACTGGTTCAGGAGCACCACCTTCGAAATAAGGATTAACTTCTGCATGAAGTTGATCTACGGTTATCAGTTCATTTATAGTATTCTGCCCTGCTCCATACATAGCTTCATATAAAACTTTTAAATTTGCGGCATTAATTGCTTTAGTGTCAATTTTAGCAGCTAAATTATCTATATAATACTGGCGACCGTTGAAATACTTAATCAAACCTTCATTAAAAAGTACATCAAATGACTTATATTCATCAACTATATTAATATTCTTTAATTCAGCTTCAACTTTGACTAACTCATCAGGATTCATCGAACCACCGTATGAATCTTTCAATTTAAAACCGTTATATTTAAATGGGTTATGAGATGCTGTTATCATCACACCAAATGCAAGTTTTAAATCTCTTGAAAGCAAAGACACTGTTGGAGTTGACACAAAACTATCAGTTATTAAAACTTTAATACCTTCACTTGCAAAGATTTCAGCAGAACAATGAGCAAATTCTTTTGCAAGAAATCTAGTATCGTATCCAATGACAATTCCATTAGAAATATTTGGATGATTCTTAAAAGTTCTGGCTGTTGCAAGTGATACACGTCTTACATTATCAAATGTATAAGTATCGCCAATGACGGCTCTCCAACCATCAGTTCCAAATTTTACAGGTTCCATTTATTGATTAATTTTTCCTATTTTCTTTTACCCAGTCTTTAACGTATTCGACTGTTTCGGTAGTTGTAGCACCGGGTGTAAACAACTTACCGATCCCTAATTTATTTAACTCATCAATATCATTTTGTGGTATAATTCCACCCCCAAATAATAATATGTCATTTACGCCTTTTTCATCCATCAGTTTCTTAATTCTTGGGAATATTGTCATGTGTGCTCCACTAAGAATACTAACCCCAATAGCATCAACGTCTTCCTGAAGTGCAGCTTCAACCATAGATTCAGGTGTCTGCCTTAAACCAGCATAAATTACCTCAAAACCTGCATCCCTGAATGCAGCGGCAATAACTTTCGCCCCTCTATCGTGGCCGTCAAGACCTACTTTACCAATCAATATTCTTATTTTTCTGTCCAAAATTGTAATTTTTACAACTAATAATATATGTTTTATATAATTTTACTTCAAGTGATTTATGAGTTTATTTTAAGGTTTTGGGGATATTTATTAAGAAAGCCGTTATTTTGAAGCTAAGAAATAGCGTTCTTATGGATAAAAAACTAAGATTTAATGATTTTTTTCTTTTAATTCAGTACCACCTAAATCAACTATTTCATTTATAGATTTATTTCCATAAAATTGTATAGCAATCACACCCAAAATTACTGCAAACCATAAAGTAGCGACTCTTATGATAATTGTTGCGGCCACTGAAATATCTTTAGGTATTTTAAGAAATATGAGAAGACCAGTAAGAGAAGCTTCTGTTGCACCAAGACCGCCGGGTAACATTGCAATAGCCCCAATTAAAGTTGAGAATGTATATATGAATGTTGCAGTCAAAACAGTGACTTCAATGCTAGAAATATTTGTAAATACTTTTAGAACAATATAAAAGCCAAGACATTCAAAAAACCACGCTACGACACTCATCCCTACTACAATCAATAATGGCTTAATTTTTATCAAGTTATATGTGCTTTCGTAAGCTGTGTATAACTTTTCGGCATGCTTTTCAGTAAACTTAATTTTTTCGAATATGGATATTATTCTCAATGACAGTTTCTTAGAACTCAGAACTATTGTAAGCAGAACAAAAAATATTCCAGTAATAATTACTATATCTCTTCCGTAATCAAATACTACAGCACCTATAATGCATAAAATTACTATAGAAAGAAAATCCGTAATTCTTTCAGCAAGTATTATTGGTGCAGAAACACTTACAGACGTTCCTGTTTCTTCTTTTAATAAGAATGATTTCAGTACTTCCCCCATTTTCCCAGGGGTTACACTCATAATAAAAGAAGAAAAGAAAATAAGAAATGATCTTAAAGGTTTAATACTGATGTTAAGAATTTTAAGATAGTATTCCCACTTGAAGAATCTAACTAAATAATTTCCGAAAGATAAAGCAAGGATTACCGGAAACCAGTACCAGTTGAACTTTGAGAATGAAAGCAACAGATTTCCGAAATCTGCATAAATACTGAAAGCAAGAAATACCAAAGCTCCAAAAGTTACAGACAATAGTATTTTCTTCTTGTACTTCGAGAACATTAAAGTGTCTGGGTGATAAGTTTATAAAGCTTAACCAGAGGAAGCCCTACTACATTATAATAGTCCCCGGATATCTTTTTAATGAACAAACATCCAAAATCATCCTGAATACCATAAGCACCAGCTTTATCAAGTGGTTTGAACTTTTCGACATAATAATTAATTTCCTCATCAGTAAGATTTCTGAATTCCACAACAGTCTTTTCATGCCCATAAACTTCCTTACCAGTAAGATTATTAATTACATTAACTCCTGTATAAACTATATGTTTCTTTCCACTAAGCAGTTTCAGATATCTTTTTGCTTCATTTAAATCCTTCGGTTTATTCAGAATTTTATCTTTCAGGTATACAACAGTATCAGCACCTATTACAATTTCATTTTTATGTTTCAAAGCCACAACACGCGATTTTCTTTGAGAATTTATTTTCACTGACCTATGAGCATTTTTATCAGTAATTTCTAAAGCATTACTTTCCACAACCTTAAAATTAAAACCTAATTGTTTCAGAAGGTATTTCCGTCTCGGTGACTTTGACGCAAGTATGTACTTTGCGGATAATACCTTATCAAGCATTAATCAAGTCGTTTAGTTTAGCAACTAAATCAGATTTAGAAATAATACTTCTTTCACCTGTTTTTCTTACTTTAAATTCTATATCACCGTTCTTAAAGTTCTTTTCACCAACTATTATGTGATAAGGAATACCTATCAAGTCAGCGTCTTTAAACTTAAAGCCAGGCCTCAAGTCATCTCTGTCATCATAGAGTACTTCTATATTTCTGTCCTTAAGATCAATATAAAGCTTATCACAATATTCAGTTATTTCTTTACTTTGTGTAGTGATATTTATAAGTATAACTTTGAAAGGAGCAATCTCACCGTTCCATACTATTCCATTAGCATCGTGATTTTGCTCAATGT
>CAIUQV010000299.1 GCA_903901375.1 uncultured Ignavibacteriota bacterium | reverse complement strand
CTACATTAGGATTAGCCGCAGGTTCATCCACATCACCAGGTCTCTTAAAGACCACAGACGCAGGAACAACCTGGACAGCATTAACATCACCGTTCACAGGTTCAGTATCAGGTCTTGCCGGAGCACAGAACTCATGGTGGATGGCACAGCAGGGATTAAACATTGCATTCTCATCGAATGACGGTACAAGCTGGGCAACACAATACACAGTAACAGCAGGTTCATTCTATCATTTAACAAAATCACGTTCAGGTGCAACACTCTGGGGTGTCAGAAGTAACGGCGGAATTTCAAGATATGGAACACCTATCACAGGCGTAACACCAATATCATCACAGATTCCATCAGATTATTCTGTATCACAGAACTATCCAAACCCGTTCAACCCAACAACAAAGATTAACTTTGCATTACCGAAATCAGGACTTGTAACAATCAAGGTCTATGATATCACAGGTAAAGAAGTAGCAACATTAGTCAATGAAGTGAAGAACGTCGGAACATATTCAGTAGACTTCAACGCATCAAACTTATCGAGTGGAGTATATTTCTACAAGATGTCAATAAACGGATTCAGCGAAGTAAAGAAGATGTCATTAATTAAATAAGAGTAACTTATCTTAATTATACAAAGCCTGGTGCTGAAAAGTGCCGGGCTTTTTTTATTGCAAGTCTCAAATAAATCCTACAGATGTAAGATGAAAATTACATGAATAATTTCAATTATGGAAATCAGTATTTTAAATTACATCAATTATAATATTGATATTTACTAAAAATAGCGCTAATTTAAATTCTCATTATTTCATATTGGTTTTATTAATAATCGAGTTTGTTAGAATGAGTATAAATTTAATTATTTAACAGCAAATTAATAACAAAAGAAAGGTACGAAAGAAATGAAAAAATCTTTTATGATTTTCTTACTTGTCGCTTTAGTAGCTGTATTCGCTGTGAATACGGGTTCAAACGCACAGGTATTAAAAATGTCACAGAGTTTTGAAAGTGCAACATTCCCGCCGACAGGCTGGACAGCATACAACGTTTTAGGTACAAAAGTCTGGGGTATTGCAACAACTGCAATTACTTCGTTATTCCCGCCGTTCCCGAATGGTGTACAGTGTGCAACAATCGATTACGAAACAGCAGGTGGTGATGACTGGTTAGTAACAAAAAAAGTATCAGGTATAGTAGCCGGTGATTCACTCATATTCTGGTGGGTAAAAAGATATTCAGACGGTCCGTATCCGCCTGATTCATGTATCGTAAGACTATCAACAGGTGATTCATTAATGCCGAGTTTCACGAACGTATTAACCAGAATCAATGTTGCAGGTACACCTGTGGGAACACAGACATGGAACAGAGTTTCACTTCCGTTAACTGCTTTTGCAGGACAGAATGTTTTTATAGCATTCCAACATAAAGACGTTGACGGTCACGGAATGGGTCTTGACAGCGTAACTGTCGTAGGTCCGAATGCTCCTCCTCCAATTCCAACCGGAACCTGGACAGAGCAGACCTCAGGTTTAACGACCGTACTTTATTCAGTATCAGCAGTAAATGACGACGTAGCCTGGGTATGCGGTGCAGCAGGAAAAGTATTAAGAACAACCAACAAAGGTGTAAACTGGGTAAATGTCAGCGGAACAATTCCGACAACACTTGCACTTTACAACATCTTCGGATGGGATGCAAACACAGCAGTGGTAACAGGCGTAGCAGGTTCTAACACCTCGATATACGTAACATCGAATGGCGGAACAACCTGGACAGCAGCAAACACACACGCAGGATTTGGTGACGATATGTTTATGACAGATGCAAACACAGCATACTTCATCGGTGACCCTGTAGCAGGAAACTGGGATTTATTAAAGAGCACCAATGCCGGATTAAACTGGGCATCATGGACAACACTCCCGACAACAAACACTGCAGGTACATACAACAATGCATTCTGGCAGCAGGGTACACAGGTATGGTTCCCGTCAGTAGGACAGAGCAAAATGCTTTATTCTTCAAACATGGGTGCAAACTGGACAGAGCAGACAATCTCATTAT
>CAIUQV010000298.1 GCA_903901375.1 uncultured Ignavibacteriota bacterium | reverse complement strand
GTATAAGAGGGATAAAATCATTGCCAGTCAGTTACAAATGAAATTACTGATGATGAATAAAGAAAATATTTAATAAATAGTAAAATATAATTAAGGGAATGAACATTATTAGGAAGTATATACATCTAAAAAAAATTGTTTAAGCAGATGTTTAGTTTGGGGAATAAAAAATCCGGTTGGCTTTTGGCGGCAACCGGATTGGTTTTAAATAAGAAAGGGTAATTCTTATTTTATCTCATCCATCTAATACAAACATAACTATATTATTATTAAATGTCAAGAGAAAAATAAATAAAGTTATACTTTAGACCCGCCTTATAAGTACTGATTTTATAGTACTTATATTAAAGGCGTTAATTATTTTTGCAAAAATAAGAAAAAATGTGAGGATAAATGTAGAAATCACTATAAAATACACTTCATTCACTTGCTGTTTTAATACTACTGAAAGTAAATAAATTATCAGTGAAAATAAGAAGAGTGAAAATATTTTTCGTAATTCAAAATCTATTTTATAAATCTTTTGTGAACGCGAGTATATGTACACCATCATGAAGAAGTACGTAACCATTGTAGATACAGATGCTCCGAGGATTCCATAATTTGAAATCAACACAAAATTACAAACAGTATTAATTAAGAAACCCAGTGCCGATACAAACAAAAGTTCTTTAGTTTTATTGGCATAGAAAGAAGCAACGCTCAAAGCTGAATATAGTCCAGAAAATAAATAAGCAAGAAGTACATAAGGAATAATCACAAGGCCTGACTGGTATCTCGGATCAAGTAAAGAGAATTTTCCTAATGGAAGCTTCACAATTGGTTCTGTAAATAGAGCAAAGGCAAGGAATAAGAACAACCCCGTCAACACAAGATAAGTAAATATCTGTGAAATAATTTTCTTGTTTTCCGGATTCTTCTCGAGGTTCAAAAAGTAGGGAGTCCAAGAAAACCTGAAAGCTGCAATCAGCAGCGACATTACAGATGCTAACCTGTAATTAGCACTGTAAATACCAACAACCCCTTCATTAAAAAAATACTTCAGGAAGAATCTGTCCGACACGTCTATCAGCAAAATAAACACTCCAACAAGTATAAATTTATTACCGTACTGAATTAATTGCTTTGCCCTTTTGAATGAAAATTTTAAGCTGAAATAACTCTTTGTCATAACTAATCCTGCAAGAAAAGTTACAACAACTGAAATAATATAACTGTAAAATATAGCCTCAACACCTATACGATAATATATTATCAGCACGAAATTAAGAACTACATTTATAAGAAGCGATAATAATGTAAGCAGCAAGTATTTATTTGCTTTCAATTCGGCACGTAATAACAGTAACGGGAAACGGAACATTGTGTCTGTGAACAAAAGTAACGAAAGGATTTTCAGATACTTTACACCTTTCACAGGGTCTTCGAAATTCAGCAATCCGGAAATAGGTTCTGCAAGAAAGTAAAACAATGCTGAAAATATAAAAGACGTAGCAGTAAGCATTATTAATGTTGTAGAATAAACTTCAGTCTTTTCGTTTACATCCTTACCATCAATAAATATTTTAATAAAAGAAGTCTCCTGGCCGTAAAGATAGAACAGTATTACAAAAAGCCATATTGACTGAACAATATTGTATGCACCCAGTTCCGCAGGAGAAAAATAATATGTGTAGAGAGGAAGCAGCACAAATGAAATAGCTTTATTAGCAAGAAGACCGACACCATAAATAGTTGTCTGTGAAAATAAATCCTTTATGTGTTTATTACTCAAATTCCGTACTCCGAATAAAGTTCTTCAACTCTTTTATTTACTGCTTCGTAGGAATGGTATTTCTCAATCCAGTTTCTTCCTTTCTCAGAATATTCTTTCAGTATATCTAAATTTTCAACAAACTTTATAATCGTATCCCTAAGATTATTAATATCGCAGGTTATAAAGGGGTTCTCAGGCAGGAAATCAAGATATTCCCCAAAGAACTCAGTTATAGTAGGCAAACCCATTGCAAGATTTTCTATAGAGTTTCTTCCGTATCCCGAACCACCTAACTCACCTCCTACCTGATCTATCGACAAATTACACTCTCTTTTCATTTCAAGAAGCTTTTCCCTTGGAATGTGCTCTGCGAGTATGAAATCAAAATCATAAGATTTCTTTAAATCATCAATCACTTCAAGAATTTTATCTGTTCCTTTGTACAATCTATTCGTAGGTGAATGAATAATCTTTAATCTGCCAGACTGAACAAATCTGTAATTAGCTTTTTTAACATCAAACGGAAAGAAAAGATAATGAATGTTTTTGTGAAGTTGCAAGTGATCATACTCTACAGTAAGGTTTAAATCACTCATTTCATCAAGTTCCTTGAATACCCCCCTGCTCCTTAAATCACTTCCGAAATAACAACAAACGATTTTCTTGCCTCTTCTTTTTAGTTCTTTTGCAAACCGAAGGTCTCTGTAGAAGTCCATTCCACCGTCAAAATGATAAATATCATAATCATAAAGTTTATATTCCTCTATAAAACTATCTATCTTTTTGCTGTTTTTGAAATCCCTGAGTTTGAAGTAAGTACTTTCAAGAATATTCTTAGGTTTATAGTATTTCAGTCCAGTCATCTTTGAATCGCGCCATATCTTTGCTGCTTTGTTTACGGGGAGTTTAAAACCAAGTGTTAAATCCTCTTCAAAGTTAAGTGTATTCTGAAATATTGTAACAAGACGTGTCTTATAACCTGATTCCGACTGCATCTTCATAAAATCGTATGGCATACCTGCAAAGTTCTGCGGCGCAATATGTAAAATGCTTTTACTCAAGATTAAGCAGTCTTGATATATTTCCGGAGAATATTAGTTCTTTTTCTTCCTGCGAAACCTTAAGACTTTCTACGACGGGTATATACAT
>CAIUQV010000297.1 GCA_903901375.1 uncultured Ignavibacteriota bacterium | reverse complement strand
TTCCTTAAACAATGGCTGGAATCGGGAATGATGCTTGCAAATCATACATACAGCCATAAAGATTACAATAAAATTAATTTTGATGAGTTCAGGAAAGACATAACTGACGGAGAACCTTATCTGAAAGAATTGCTTCAAAACAAAGGTCAGGAATTGAAATACTTCAGACATCCATTCCTCTTCAGGGGATACACTAAAGAAAAAGCTGACACTCTGCAGAATTATCTCGATTCAATAGGATATACAATTGCACCGGTTACAATAGATAATGCTGATTATTTATTTGCCTTTGCCTACGAAAATGCTTTATACCATAAAAATGATTCTTTATGTTTAAGAATCGGAAATGACTATATCGAATATATGGAAAACGTTTTGAAGTATTATGAGAAACAGTCGATTCAACTTCTGGGTTATAATCCGGAACATATACTCTTATGTCATGCGAGTTTATTGAATGCTGATTATATGGACAGACTTCTTGAAATGTATCAAAAGAATGGTTACAAATTTATCACAATTGATGAAGCTTTAAAGGATTCCTGCTATTCCACTTATAAAGATGAGTTCTATAAAAAGGCAGGGATATCATGGATTCACAGATGGGCTTACACATTAGGCCACAGGGGTGATTATTTCAAGGGTGAACCGGAAGAACCACAGTATATAGATTCACTTTCAAAAAGATAATTATTTCTTTCGTTTTCTTTCTTCGAGAAATTTTCTGAACATCTCTTCTCTTCCGTTATCTGATGGTTCGTAGTATATTTTATCCTTTAACTCTTCGGGCAGGAAATCCATCTTTATCCAGTGATTATCATATTCGTGTGCATACTTATATTCTTTGCCGTAACCCAGTTCTTTCATTAATTTAGTAGGCGCATTTCTAAGGTGAAGCGGTACTCCATAAGGAGGGAGTGAATTAACGTCCTGTTCTGCTTCTCTGATAGCCATATAGGAAGAATTACTTTTTGGTGAGCAGGCAAGGTATGTTGCACACTGTGAAAGTATTATTCTTGCTTCGGGCATACCTATATTATCAACGGCGTTGAATGTTGTGACAGCAAGAGTGATTGCATACGGGTCGGCATTACCGATATCTTCCGAAGCGAGTATTATCATTCTTCTTGCTATAAATTTAGGGTCTTCACCGCCGCGCAGCATTCGGGCAAGCCAGTAAACAGCAGCATCGGGGTCGCTCCCGCGCATACTTTTTATGAAAGCAGAAATAATGTTATAATGCTCTTCGGCATTCTTATCATATTTTATGTGATTTGTCTGGAATGCATCTTTGAGCAGTTCATTCGTGATTACATACTTACCGTTATCTGCCTGAGTAAGTTTAAAAGCAAGTTCAAGCCCGTTTAATAATCTTCTTGCATCACCGTTTGAAAGAGAAATAAGGAAGTCAGTATCAGCGATTTCAATGTTGAAATCTTTCAAAAGTAAATCATTTCTTAATGCTCTATCGATTATGTTTTCGAAATCCTTTTTACCCAGTTCTTCCAGAGTGTATACACGGCATCTTGAGAGCAATGGAGAAATCACTTCAAAAGAGGGATTCTCTGTAGTGGCACCGATTAATGTCAGAATGCCATTCTCAACACTATGGAGAAGTGAATCCTGCTGTGATTTGTTGAATCTGTGAATTTCGTCTATAAAGAGCAAAGTTTTTCTGCCGTAAAATTTAAGGTTTCTTTCGGCTTTTTCGATTGCCTCACGAACATCTTTAACTCCTGACGATACTGCTGATAACTGAATGAACTCATAATCTATCAGTCGTGAAATAATAAGTGCCAGAGTTGTTTTTCCGACGCCGGGAGGTCCCCACAGAATCATTGAAACGATGGATTTATTTTCGAGCATCAGTTTGATTGGTTTGCCTTTTCCGATAAGATGTTCCTGACCGTAGAATCCTTCGAGTGAATCGGGTCTCAGTCTTTCGGCAATCGGCTTTCCGGCCTCGTTATTGTTGATATCGAATAAGTCCATCAGAATTTTTTAAAGAGGTAAAGTAAATTGGAAACATCTTCAAACTTATGCACGGGGAAGTTTCCTATACGAATATGTCTGTCTTTAAAATCGCTGTATCCTTTGCTGACAACAAAATCGTTGTATTCAAGTTTTGTGTGGATTTTTCCGGTATCGGATTCTGTTTCCAGTACTATTGTTGTTAATGACCTTAAGTTCTTATCCTTTACAAACGGTTTTATGTTAGGATGTTTATCGAAGAAATTATAAATAAGGTTAGCTTTCTTTTCGGTTTCGTTTCTCATAACATCAACACCGGTTTTGATGATTGCATCGCACGACTTCCCAAGAAGGTAAATTGCGGGAATGTTCGGAGTCATAGTCGTCTGGTACTTATCTGCATTTGCAGCAAGTTTAAGGAAATTATTATAAGTACCGATAATAATGCCTTTATCATTCAGTTCCTTTGCTTTATTAATTAAATCCTTCCTGCATATCATTACTCCAAGTCCAGGCGGGAGCCCAAATCCCTTTTGAACTGAGAAGAAAGCAACGTCAATGTTGTTGTAGTCAAACTGATAATAGGGGACTGAAGTAACTATATCTACTGCAATTATCTTTTCAGGGTATCTGTTCTTTAAATCGTAAATCCTGTTTGAGTCGAAAACTACTCCTGTACTTGTTTCATTATGAGTGATGCATATCATTTCAGCATCTTCGTCAATGTTAATTTCATCAGTGTTAAAGTCCTTCCCATATTCAGATATGGTGGATGAAGTGTTTTTGCCGAGCTGATTTGCGATGTTAAGAAATCTTTCGGCGAAAAAACCGTTTATAATATGGTATGACTTTTTCTCAACGAGGTTCTGCACAATCCTTTCCATACATTCTGTAGCAGAGGAAAGAAAGAAAACGTAGAAATCATCGGGTATATTCAAGAGTGTCTTAAGCGAATGTAATGTACCTGAATATACATCTTCAAATTCTTTAGAACGATGAGAAACTGAAAATAAATTATTTTCTATTGCTTCGGAATAGAAATCTGCAATTCCCTCCGAAAGTTCCGTAGGTCCGACAGTAAAGTACTTCTTATTCATTTAATAATTTAACATAAATAACAAACATTGAAAATATAGAAATAAAGATAGGTTTAAAGCAGAGCGGGAAACGGGATTCGAACCCGCGACATCAACCTTGGGAAGGTTGCGCTCTACCAACTGAGCTATTCCCGCAAATAATGTTTGTTATTATAAAATTAGCTGACAATAGTTAGATTATCAATTCAATAATATTACGCAATAGTTTATTTAACTATTAGAATTATGACAAGTATATAAAATATACAAGGGATATATTTTCAGGTATGTTGAATATATCTATTTAATTATTTAATTTATGCCATTCTAAATTCAAAATAAGGAGAACAACATTGAAAAGCACCAAAGTACTAATTTTTATTATAGCTGTATTATTCTCAGCTTCAATTTTCGTGAAAGAATCCAAAGCACAGGATAAATGGGAAATAGTATCTGTAAGTGGTCCGTCATCGTGTAAACTGAATGCAAACAATTTAACTTTTAAAGTTAAGATTAAAAACATCGGAAGTGTTAAATCAGCCGGCAATAAAATATCCATAAATGTCTTAGTTTCTCACGAAGGTGAAAATCTTGGCGGTGATGAATTAGAATTTGCGCCAGGAATGGGAAGTATAAGTAATATCGGAATAGGCAAAACAACAACTTTAAATGTGCTTGTAACGAATGAGAATTTCAGGCAGTTTACAAATATTAAGGGCGATAAGTCAATTACTGCGAATATTTCTTTGTCGTGCTGTTCTGATGCCGGTGTTACAAAAATATTCAGCATAAAAGTTAAATAGGTATAAAGAAATATCAGAAATTAAAACGGGTTTTACTTAAGTGTAAAACCCGTTTTAAATATATGTTTATTCTTATTCACAAATTACTTATTATGTTTTCTTTAAATAATCAATAAACATTTATTCAGTAAAGGGGCTGTCTTATGTTTTCTATGTTACTTGAGTTAAGTACAAATTGCAATTCCTGCGGTAATCCGCTACCTATCAATGCGTTTACAGAAAAAGTTTTCTGCAATAAGTGTAATAAGGACAATGTTTTAAGTGCAGATTTATGGAAATCGCTGCTTGAAGAGCTTTTGGGAGAAGTAGTGACTTTTCAGGACAGCGAGGGAAGACCTTCAAAAGTAATGACGGGGCAGTATAATTTTGATATGTTATACGGCAGAAAGAATGCAAGGTGCAATAAATGCAAGACTGACATACCCGAAGAGGAACTGGATAAGTTTACGGAAAGCGGTAAATATAATTGTAAGAAATGCGGTGCAGGAGTATTTGTCAGACAAGCGACGGAATTACTTCAATCGATATATCCATCTGCAAAATATATCGTCAGTGAAGATGAAAATATGCTGAAAGGAAGTTCTGAAAAGCCGGAAGAAAAGAACTCTGCAAAACCTGTTTTATTCACGTGTCCGTCCTGTGCGGGAAATCTTGAAATTGACGGGAAGGAAAGAATAATTGAATGTAC
>CAIUQV010000296.1 GCA_903901375.1 uncultured Ignavibacteriota bacterium | reverse complement strand
GGACTTTCCGATACTGAACAGGAAGATATACGGCAAAGACCTTATCTATCTTGACAATGCGGCGACAACACAAAAGCCGCAGGTTGTGATAGATTCGATTGCAAAGTATTATTCAGAACTCAACAGCAATGTACACCGCGGTGTACACTTCCTGAGCGATAAAGCAACTACTGCATACGAGAATTCAAGAAGCCGGATTGCAACATTTATTAATGCAAAGAATTCATACGAGATAATATTTGTAAGAGGAACAACAGAGGCAATCAACCTTGTTGCGAACGGTTACGGAAATGAGTTTGTGAAAGAAGGCGATGAAGTTATAGTGTCGTACCTTGAACACCATTCAAACATTGTTCCGTGGCAAATGCTCTGCCAGAGAAAGAATGCAGTTCTGAAAGTAATTCCTGTTAACGATGACGGTGAATTGAATATCGATGAATACAAAAAGTTGTTATCAGAGAAGACAAAGATAGTTGCAATAGTACATACATCAAACTCACTGGGTACCAAGAACCCTGTAAAAGAAATCATTGAACTCGCACATAATGCAGGTGCGGTAGTATTAATAGACGGTGCGCAGGCTGTACAGCACACAAAAGTTGATATAAGAGAACTTGATGCAGATTTCTTTGCGTTTTCTGGACATAAAATTTACGGACCGACAGGAATAGGCGTACTTTACGGAAAAGAGAGTTTGTTAAATGCGATGAGTCCATACCAGGGCGGCGGCGATATGATTAAGAATGTTTCGTTTGATCTGACTACATACAATGAATTACCTTATAAGTTTGAAGCAGGTACTCCTGACATATGCGGTGCAATAGTTTTAGGTGATGCGATTGAATACGTATCACAGGTTGGACTTGATAATATTTCGGAATACGAGAGTGAACTGCTTAAATATGGAACAGATAAGTTGAAAGAAATAGACGGGTTCAGATTGTATGGAAATGCAAAGAATAAGGCGAGCGTAATATCGTTTTTACTTGAAGGGATTCATCCTTATGACGTCGGGACAATACTCGACAAGATGGGAATAGCAGTAAGAACAGGACTGCACTGTACAGAACCGCTGATGAAGAGGTTTGGAATTCCTGGAACGGTTAGAGCATCGTTTGCAATGTATAATACGAAAAATGATATTGATGCACTTGTTGATGGAGTTAAAAAAGCAAAGAAAATGTTATCATAATAAATGGAAAATACTACAATAGAGAATATTGAGAATGAAATAGTTGAAGAGTTTTCCTTCTTCGACAACTGGGAAGATAAGTATGAATACATAATAGACTTTGGCAAAGGATTAAAGCCGATGGATGCGGCTTATAAGACTGACGATAACAAAGTAGCAGGTTGTGTTTCACAGGTTTGGCTGCATACGGAGATTAAAGACGGAAGAATTTATTTTGATGCAGACAGTGATGCGATAATAACTAAGGGGCTTGTTGGGCTGCTTGTGAAAGTACTGAGCAATCAGAAGCCTGAAGATGTTGCAAATGCAAAACTGGAGTTTCTGGACAAGATAGGGATGAAGGAACACTTATCCCCGACCAGGTCGAACGGACTGGTGAATATGATAAAGTTTATGAAGAGAAGTGCGGAGAGGTATGTGTCGGGTACTGCGTAAATAGGTTCACGGAGACCACGGAGGAATCACAGAGACCACGGAGATTTATTAAGGTTAGATATAAAGATTAGAAACAACAGACACGAATTAACACGAATTTGGAACAGGATTTAAAGAAAGAGCTATTCACCACAGAGCACACAGAGTACACAGAGCTTTTGGGAAAAGCGATTGATAAGCGAATTAGGGTTAGAGATAAAGAGAAGTAATTGTAAGAGTCGAGATTCCTGCTAGAAACATGCAGGAATGACAGTGGGGGGAATAACAGAGTGTGGAGAATGACAGTGTGGAAAAATAATATTAATTCTAAATATGGCAGAAGAAAATAAAGGTAACAAAGAAGAGAAAAAGACCGAAGAGAACATGGGCAAGAAGCTTGAGGAAATCAAGGAAGAGGTAATCAAGGTACTGCGTAACTGTTTTGACCCAGAAATCCCAGTGAACATTTATGATTTAGGATTAATATATGATGTTAATGTGGCAACAAACGGAGATGTGCTTGTGATAATGACGTTAACGTCGCCTGCGTGTCCAGTTGCAGGAACGCTGCCGATAGAGGTACAGGAAAAGTTAAAAGAGCATCCGATGATAAACGATGCAAGAGTTGAAATAACATTCGACCCTCCGTGGAGTTTTGACAATATGTCAGAAGAGGCGAAGTACGAACTAGGGTTTATTTAATATTAGATTGCTTCGGCTACGTAACCTGCTTTGGCAAGAGTATCAACTACAAGCTGTTCATTAATCTCATCGCCTTTCACCACTAATATTTTATCAGGATTAGCAGTATCTACATTCCATTCAGAAATCTTTTCTTCGCCATCCATAAAAGGAGTTATCTTTGCAATACAATGACCACAGTTGACGTTAGTCTTAAATTTTAATTCTTTCATATAATGTTTATTTATACAAATCTAAACAATATAACATTATTAAATAATTCAAAAGAGAGGGCAGATTTTCATTGAAAGAAATATACAGAAAGACTATAATAAAGACTAAATTATAGTCTTATGAAATTAAGTGAATCAATAAAGCCTATCAGTTATCTGAAGACGAATGCTTCGAAACTGATAAAGGATGTATCGGATAACCAGAAGACACTTATTATAACCCTTAACGGGGAAGCAAAGGTTGTTTTGCAGGACGTCAGAGTATTCGAGAAAACACAGGATACACTTGCCCTCCTGAAGCTGTTGTCAATGAGCACTAAGGAACTGAAGAACGGAAAGACACGCAAGATCAGCGACACAGAAAAATCTATGTCGAAAAGGATTGCTGAATTTAAGAATTCACAGAAATGAAATATACTGTATTATTCATTCAATCTGCCGAGGATGATTTGTTTGATATATACAAGTATATTTATGTTAACGATTCACCTTCGGCAGCAGACAAGATCTACAATGGTATAATGAGCAAATGCAGAACTCTGGAGAATTTTCCTATGAGAGGTCACGTTCCGCCTGAGTTAGCGTCAGTAAACATGAAAGAATATCTTGAGGTTCATTATAAGCCGTTCAGGATTATATACCAGGTTGGAAAAGGCGAGGTGTTTATACACTCTATACTTGACGGAAGAAGAGAAATTAAGACAATACTGGAGGAGAGAGTTTCGAGGTAGAGAAGAGAATCAGTGGTAGGTTCACAGAGAACACAGAGTAGTCACAGAGTCCACATAGAAAAGATGTCCGCGAATTACACTAATTAAGCTAATTACGCGAATTAGAGATAGAGAGATTACTTTAAAAAGTTATATTTATTATAGAAATAGTATATGAGAGTTTGTCCAAACTGCAAGAGCAGTGAGAATAGATTACGGATTAAGGAAAAGGAATTTCTGGTAGTAGAATGTAATTCCTGCGGGCTGGTGTATCTGCTGAACCCTCCGGATGAGAGCGTTATATACGAGGACTACTATCAGATTGAGTTTAAAGGAACAGACTACAGAGGAGATTCTAACTATCCTCATTTACGAGAAATATTTGAGATTAATAAACAACGGACAGAATTAATCAAAGAGATTACAAAAGGTAAAGCAGATTTAAGTTTACTTGATATAGGGTGCGGGTCGGGGTTGTTTTTAAAATCGTGCAAGGATGAAGGAATAAACGGAGAAGGTATTGATGTATCGAATACTGCATTAGGTTTTGCGGGGAATGAATTCGGATTGAGCGTTTATAACAAACGGGTTGAAGAACTTATTTCTGAAAACAGGAAGTATGATATGATAACTCTCTGGCATGTGCTTGAGCATTTTTTAGAACCGATTGAGGAATTAAAGAAGATAAAAGAATTACTGACGCCAGACGGAATACTCCTGATAGAAGTACCAAACTTAAAGAGCATAAAGTTCAGGTTAAGCGGACATAAATGGAAGGGCGGTAATCATCCTTTATACCACAGGAGTTTCTTCACATCAAGGACGCTTATGAACACGCTTTCAGAAAGCGGGTTTAACAAAGCAGAAAGACTGAAGTTTACATACAGGTTATCGAACAAAGGATATTTATACAACTTATCGAAGAAGGTATTCAACACATTTGCAGCAGATGCATTTCTAAACTTTGCAGCGAGGAACGGCAATGAATAAAAATAAAGGATTGGAAGACACAGGTCTGAGTTCAAAATTCCAGACACACACTCAGAGAATAATAGACAGGAACGGAAACTTTAACGTATTAAAGACAGGGATAGGCAAACTTGAGTCGTTTAATCTTTACCATTACCTGATAAACGAATCGTGGGGAAAGTTTTTCTTCCACTCGCTTGTATTTTATGTGTTAACAAACATAGTTTTCTCATTTGCATATTACCTGGCAGGGGTAGAGCATCTTGGAATCGAAGTATCGCAGGGATTCTTTCACAGTTTCATAAACGCATTCTTCTTCAGTGCACAGACTCTTACAACTGTAGGGTTCGGAAGAGTTAACCCACAGAATTTTTCAACGAACGTGATTGCAACACTGGAGGCGGGAATAGGGCTGATGGTATTTGCAATTGCGACGGGTCTGCTGTACGGAAGGTTTTCAAGACCTGCAACTAACATTAAATACAGCAGTAATGCAATAATAACAAAATGGGAAAACGGATTATCGGCTTTTCAGTTCAGGCTTGCGAATGCGTATTCTACTGTAATGATGGATGCGGAGCTGAAGGTAATGGCATCGTGGCTTGAGACGGATAACGGAGAAGAGAAGCGGAAGTTTTACACATTAAAGCTTGAGTACGACAAGATTGTATTCTTTCCTTCTATGTGGACGGCAAATCACATTATAGACGAGAGCAGTCCGATGTACGGCAAGACTCAGGAAGATTTTCACAAATCAGAGGCAGAGTTTTTAATACTGTTTAAAGCATACGACGATACATTCATACAGACAGTGAACTCAAGGTACTCATACAGGCACGACGAGATTCTATGGGGCGTAAAGTTTGCAAGAGGAATACTGACAAATGACGGCGGTCAATTACTGATCGATTTAGAGAGATTAAACTTAACAGAAAAGATTGAAAATTAAGAACATAATAATATTAATAACGTTTCTACTTATACCTGTTTTAACGTACGGTCAGCCTGTAAAGGGCAAAAAGCTGATACCGCCGTCAACAGGAATATACGCAGGAGTATTTCCCGATATGGGAAGCACAGAAGACAGCGTAACGACTGACAGGATAAATGAATACATAAACCTTACGGGCAGCAATCCAGTGTGGATATGTTTTTCAAACAGCTGGTTCTGGGGAATAAAATTTCCTCTTGAGAACGTAAAGACTATAGCAAAGTTTAATTCAGTTCCATACATAAGAATAATGCCAAGGCACGATTGGAGATCGGGGAGAGCAGACCCTGTTTACGGGCTTGAAGAAATAGCTGATGGCACTTATGACGACGATTTACGCAAATGGGCAAAGGACGCGAAGAAGTACGGAAAGCCCCTGCTTGTTGAGTTTGCGCCAGAAATGAACGGCAACTGGTTTCCATGGAGCGGAACACATAACGGAAAGAAAGAAGGTGCCGAACTTTACGTAGAAGCACACAGACACGTTGTAGAATTGATGAAAGAAGAAAAAGCAGATAACATAACGTGGATGTTTCACGTCAATGCAGTATCCGAGCCGAACAAAAGCTGGAACAAGATGAAGGAGTATTACCCGGGAGACGACTACATAGACTGGATAGGGATGAGTGTTTACGGGTCACAAAAGCCAGGCTGGGAATGGACGAGTTTTTTAAGTGTGTTTCAGAGTGCATACTGGCAGATGGAAAAAATATCGAAGAACAAGCCGCTTGCTATAGCAGAGTTCGGAGTAGTAGAAGACCCTAAATCAGGCAGCAAAGCCGAATGGATAAAGGAAGCGTTTGAAACAATACTCAGCGGAATGTATCCGAGAATTAAGGCAATATCATACTGGCACTCTTCATTCGATGACCACAAAGGAGTAATATCAAACATGAGAGTAGATTCATCACCCGAAGTGTTACAGGTTTACAAGGACTATATCAACATGGAAAAGTTCAAAGCAAAGGCAGAGTTTAAGTAAGAGAGATTTACTTTAACCGACCGAGATTATCCAAACAGATATATATAAATTATGACATCGTATTTTTTATCATTCGTTTTATAAAACCGTTAAAACGGTTACAATATATTCCTGTTCAATATCCTACGACTAAAGTCGTGGGCTTTATCTAAGAACTTTTAGAAATTTGCGTGACTTTAGTAGTAATTCCCCCGGGTACACCGGGGGTTATTTACGTTTACACCTTCCTGGTTTTCAATTCATGCATTCGTGTTTCAAACAATATTCAAGTTTATACCAATTTATTTCCGAAAGCAATGACGGAATATCGAAATATATTTAATCTTCAAAATGAGGGGGGAATTTGATTTCAATATCGGAGTCTTCTAAGAGCATAGAGCTGAGGGGGAACGTACAGGAAGAAGATATAACGTTTTCGATTGTAATGGATTCGCCGTTATCGTTTTCCTCTATTTCGGTAAAGAAGTTAATGAAGAAGGCATAAGTGCGATGATATTTGAATGAGTTGAATTCTTTGTTAAGTTCGGCTGATATTGGAATACTGAAAATTCTCTTTTTGTTTTTGGAGTATAACTTTGGTTCAGAAAGAGCATTGCTGATTACGAACTTTTGCTTGCCCGGAACGACGGGATTGGTCATAACGTGAATGATAACGAGTCGGCAGTATTCTTTCGGGTTTACCAGTTTCTTTTTAACACCGTTTACGAATGATACACAACCGTCGAAGTTAACTGAGTATTTGTTTTCATCGTTTATTGATTTATCAACTGTAACCCTGAAATACTTTTCGGTGATTTCATATTTACTGATTTTAACATCATAATCGGAATAAGGAACGAGCTGCGGTTCAAATTCAAAGATGTTGTCTTTGAAGTTTTCTGAGTTAGCATAATTGAATGCTTTCTTTGGGTCATCATACTTGTAGAGGTCGGGGAACATTGACCAGAAGTCTTTTAGTATTTCGATGCTTAGAACTGAGTTTGTTAATGCTGATTTGAACTGTTTTGTTTTCATGGTATTGTTTGGTTATGGTTTTTAAATAATTGTACGAAAAATGGATTCCCGATAAAGAGCAAAAACGGGATCCCCGCCAAAAACATGCGGGGATGACAAATAGGAATTACAATAGTAGAGATTCCTGCTAAAATCATGCAGGAATGACAGAGGTGAAGAATTCACAACTGAAATGTTTAATACAGGATCAAGCAGTGATAATATTATCATATGTGCTTTCAGTATCATGTGTTTAGGAGGCTGATAGTTTGAGAATTCCGGATGAATGTTTTTTCGCTGTTGAGAGCGAGGAACGAGACGAAGACAGAATGATAACTGTAGCGGGAGAATGCTGCCGAGTCCTGCTGGGTCAGGGATTCGGCGGGAGACTCCTGATTTTCGGAGAAGAACAGATTGAATGAGAGGTTCTGACCTTCGAGTATTTCTATGGGTGCAGAGAGATAGTTTATGAAATTGAACTTTGAATCGGACTGATCAATTGGTTCTTTGCAGAAAATGATTGCTGCCAACTGAAGATACTTTGGCGAATTGATACCAGTGAGATGAGAATCTTCGGGGATGAAGTTTATGCGGAACGATTCTTTGTTGATGGATAAGGAATCAGGTTTGATTAGGAAATCAATTTTGGGAAATATCTGAACGTAGTCAGAGATATAGTCAAAGAAGACAGCCTTATAATTGTTTTTAAAGATAAGGTTGTAGGCGGACATTTTTCTGTTTGTGTGCTGAGACCAGAGGTCATAAGCGGGTTGAAAGTTTTTGATACACTTTGATAGCATTGCAGTGAGTTTAAAGCGAAGTCTGCGATTCACAGAAGCAATGTCAGAGCCCGGAGTGAAAGACTGCGGGCGGATGCCTACGACTGTTTTGCCGGGGTAGTTACGGAAGACAACGTCGCCTATGCGACCAGAGATTCTTCCGAGCGGTGATGGAACGATTAGTAGAGCCATTTTTGTGATCCTTTATTATTTATTGTTGATAAAATGTTAGTTTGATTTACAACTGTATTGCGAAATTGAAGAATTTGAAACTTCAAATTTGAAATTTCAAAATTACATTTAAAATTTGAAATTTGAATTAATGGACTTATTTGAATAACAGATAATCCAGATACAATGATAGCATAGAAACAAGAGAATAAGAGAATGCAAACAAAAACGATTTTAATAGTAGAGATTCCTGCTAAGAAACGCTTCGCGTATCTGCTTCGCGAGTAGGAATGACAGATTCTTGGATTTGCGTTACTCTTTAGAAAAGAAGGACTGCAAGCAAGGATGCTTGCGTTACTCTTTATAAACAGGGGGCGGATGAGGCCCCCTGAGATGGATGAGGTAAGATAAGGATTGGTGACGGACAGAGATTGCACGGAGTTTACGGATGCCGGTGTTACTGCTATCAGGAATACTGATAAGAGTATTGAGCCGGACAGATTTTTGAGAACAGATTGCAATTTGTCCGTGAACCTTCCTGTTCTTTTTAGGAGAACCACCCCGCCTTCGGCACCCCTCCAAAGGAGGGGAATTTTAAAGAGCGAAAGATTCTTAAAGAGAACCACCCCGTCTGCTGAGCAGACACCCCTTCCGCCACGTCGGATCTGCGACCGGAGGGGAATTAAAGAGTGTATTTTACCTCGGGTGTTCATTGTTCTTTAGTTTGTTAAGTTTACGGAATAATGAACGGCTTTACCGTCTTCAGTGAGAGTTACGAGTGCAAAGTAGCTCTTGTGAGTGGTAAAGAGTGTATAGAGTTCAGAGTCCTGGTCTGACAGTGTAATAGTGAAAGATAAAGAACCACTAAGAGTTGTCGGGAGGACTGCTGACTTTAACGGTATTAGCATCAAAGACGGAAGTTCTTCAACCGTAGCGTCTTTGCATTTGATAACGACAGCAAGCTGGATGCCGGTTTCAACGAGCGGATCTATGCCTGCGTTATTACCGATTGCGCTGATTGCTACAGTGACAGACGTTTCATTGATAGTGACGTTTGTGGTTGTGATGTCGAACCCAAAGAGTAACGGCACAACCTTAGCGGTATCTGAAATATCTGTCGGTGTAACGTATGGATAGCTTGCTTTGAAGATACCGTTGTACGGAGATATGTTGTTCGGTGTAGCGTTATCCCATACGGACTTCAAAGCAGGAATCGAATTTACAGCTTTAGAGAACTTCGCAGTATTGCCGAAGCGATGTCTGCGGTCTATTGATTTTTGATCTGTGCCCGGCATGTAAGAGACCGGACGAGTTCCGATGATGGTTCTGCCATCTTTTAATCGG
>CAIUQV010000295.1 GCA_903901375.1 uncultured Ignavibacteriota bacterium | reverse complement strand
TTTAAGAAGTTCTTTAACAAGTTCTTTATTAAAAGAGATTTTAATGTTCTTTAAAACAACCGGAAGCAGAAGGATGAAAGTCAATCCTGAAGCAATCACATTTGAAATAAACACATATTCGATTCCCTTCTTTAAAACGACGATAAACAAAAGATTAAAGACAACTGTAGCAACAATATTAACGAGTCTAACAGCTGCAAACTTCATAGGTTTATGCTGAAGCCGCAGATAAGCAAACGGCACGATAGTAACTGCATCGAAGAAAAGTATCAAAGCAGTATATTTAAGAAGAATGCTTCTTGAGACATCAATCTGAAAAACGGAAGTAAACCCTGCGGAGAATGCAAACAGAATACCGGACATCAGGAATGAGTTAATGAAGATACCCATATACGGATGTGAGAAGTTTTCTTTTTCAGAGCCGACTTCGAGTGTGGAAGCAAACTTAAAATATCCTGATTCAAGACCGATGGTAAGGAATACGTTTAAAATAGCGATGTAAGCATAAATATTTGCGACAATACCGAATTCAGCAGGCAGAAAAAGATTAGTATAAATAGGAACGAACAGAAAATTCAGGAATCTTCCGAGAATAGTGCTGGTACCGTAAATCAGTGTATCTTTTGACAGTGACTTTAACTTGTCAATCATTCTTAATGTATGATCTTATCATTCAAAAAACAAAAGGTTATTCCTAAAATAAGGAATAACCTTTATATAAAAAATATAGAAAACTATTACGGAATAATCTCAATTAAAGAGCTTGTAACAGTCTGTCCATTTTCATCGAGCAGGAATACTCTGTATATTCCAGGGTCACTGAATTTCATATCGCTGGTTGAGTTCTTTGAGAAGTAAATATACTTCATTGAAGGTTCAACAACGTATGAGAATTTTTTGTAATATTCAAATGACTTTGAAGTTGCATTGTATTTATCGAACTGAATAGAAACGTTCTTTAAACCAAGTGCATAATCACACTTTACCATAACGGTTAAATAACCGGTAGTAAATCTATCGCTGATACCGACTTCTCCGTCGTTTCCATATTTCTCGCAGAAATAAAGAACCGGACCGTTTTGTGCCTGAACGTTAGAAGTAATACCGAACAATGCGAGAACAGCAAAGATTGAAAAAATTACATACAATTTCTTCATTTTTTTCTCCTTTAGTCTAAATTAGACCTTTTAATTTAATTAATAATAAAAATCTTATCTTGGAACAACTTCGACTTCACCTGTGGCAATAGGAGAACCGTCTTTTTTCTGGCAGACGACTCTGTATGTACCCGGTGAATCAAATTTTAAATTCTTTTTATCTGTGAAATAAGTATAATCCCAGTCTGCCTGAACGTCAAACGGGACAGTTCTTATAATCTTTTCGCTTATGTCGCTACCTGAAGCATCTTTAATCTTAGAAAGTTTAAGTTCAACTTTACCAGTTCCAAGTTTGGTACCTGCCGGTCTTGTGTCGACCATAACAGTTAACCAGCCGGGTGTAAACCTATCGCTTACACCAACTTCTTCACCGTTTTTGTACTGCTCACAGAAATAGAGTTTTGCTTCACCTTCTTTTTTAGAAGAAGATTCTTTCTTTGTTTCTGTTGTTTTTGTTTCTTCTTTCTTTGTTGTTTCTTCCTTTTTATCTTCTTTCTTAGTTTCTTCTTTTGCGATATCTTTCAGTTTACCGCAAGCGACAACTAAAGAAACAGTAAGAACGACAGCTAATAAAAAGTTTAGTTTGTACTTCAAGTTCTTCATAGCTCAATTAATTTAGTTTTTGAAATAATGTGATTAAATTAAGTTTTTATACAATTTATATCAAGATATAAAATCTAACGACAAATCCAGTGACCGGACGGAGTGAGTTAAAGCTCCAACCGATATAATGTTAATGCCTTTTATTGAACTAAAGTTCCCGATTGTTCGATAATTAACTCCTCCGGAGACTTCAATCTTAAACATCTTATTATTTAATTTAACAGCTTTTTTTATATCCTCTATGGAGAAATTATCGAGCATAACAATATCGACGATACCCTTGCCGAGCCTGAGGACTGTCATAAGTTCATCCAGGTTTTGTACTTCAATCTCCACTTTTAGTTCCCGAGATACTTTAGATTTTTTCAGCTTTAATAAAGTGTTTTCAATGCCGCCATTTGCCTCGATATGATTATCTTTTATGAGCATCATATCATAAAGACCGAAACGGTGATTGTCTCCACCCCCGATTTTCACGGCAAGCTTTTCAAACATCCGGAAGTTTGGAGTCGTTTTGCGGGTATCGACTATTTTGATATCGGGATTTTTTAGCTTAGATGTCATGCTGTAAGTAGCAGTTGCGATACCGCTCATACGCTGGATGATATTCAGGGAAAGTCTTTCTGCTTTCAGCAAACTGCGTGATGAACCTTTTATCTGAGCAATCCTTGCACATTTCTTTATAATCTGTCCTTCAGGACAGACAGTGTTTACGACTGTTTTCGGGTCGACAATCTTATGCACAAGTTTAAATATTCCGATACCGGCAACAACACCGGGTTCTTTCATCATAAGATTGGCGACAGATTTGTTACTTTTAGGGATTAATAATTCCGAAGTAACGTCGCCCTTACCGACATCTTCTTTCAAAGCGAGTCTGATAATCTTTTCAGCTGCTTTAAAATCAAAATTACGATAGAATCTTTTGTCAGACATATTATTTAAGTTTAATTTATTCTTTTTAAGTTCTGATTCATAAACCGTTAAAACGGTTTGGGATTTATACAATCTGTATCCCACGACTAAAGCCGTGGGATGAAAAATACAGCAGTATTTAATTATTCATTAGCTTTCTTACAACGTCCATAAAATCCTCCGGCGGTCTTACGGGCCTGAACTTTTTCAGGTCGAGGAATGAGTGAGTTGTGTAGCCGGTAACCACAATCCTTTCCCCGACGAAAATTTCATAATCAATCTTTATTCTCACAGTTGGCATTTCTTTAAGAGTTGCGACTATTCTAATCATATCGTCATACCTTGCCGGTGTTTTGAAGTTAATGTGTGCATCCACTAAAGGCAATGCAACATTCTTTGCTTCGAGCTGGGGATAAGGATAGCCCATTGAACGCATAAGTTCATTCCTGCCTGCTTCGAAGAATTCAAGGTAGCGAACGTTGTTCACAACTCCCATAACGTCTGTGTGAGCATAAAGAATTCTAAGTGTTGTTTCGTAAGTTATCATATTAATCAGTAAATATTTTACCCGGGTTTAAGATATTGTTCGGGTCGAATGTTTTCTTAATGTTCTTTAAAAGCTGAATTTCTTCTTTTGCGAGAGCGATTGACAAAAACTCTTTCTGCGAATAACCGATGCCATGTTCGCCTGAGATTGTTCCTCCGAGCGAAACTGTATGCTCGAAGATTTCCTTTATAGCAAGTTTTACGTTTGTGTTCCAGTAATCATCGCTGAGATTTTCCTTCAGTATGTTCACGTGAAGGTTACCATCGCCTGCGTGGCCGTATGAAATAATTCTTATGTTGTATTTCTTTGATACGTCCATTATACCCTGAAGAAGTTCAGGAAGTTTTGCACGGGGAACGACAGTGTCTTCTTCCTTATAAGTGGAAATGGATTTAACTGCTTCGCCAACAGAGCGGCGCAAAGCCCAGAGTTCTTCCATCTTATTTCTATCTTCTGCGAGAATGATATCTGCGGCAGAAAACTTTTCCACAGTAGCTGCGATTGCCTGCACGGCGGAATTTAGTTCATCTTCATTATTACCGTCGAGTTCTATAAGCAGCTGAGCTTCAGCATTGCTGTTTGGAAAAGATTTTCCAAGCTGATTTTCTGATGCCCTGATAGCATCTTTAGTAAGAAATTCAAGAGCAGCGGGATTGACGCCGTTCCTGTAAATTTCAGCGACAGAAGAGATACAATCGTTGACGTTATTATAAGCGATTAAAAGAATTTTTTTTAACTTAGGAAGTGCAAGAACACGGAATACAATTTTAGTTACTATACCAAGAGTACCTTCGCTGCCACAGAGAAGCTGCGTGAGAGAATAACCCGTAACATTTTTAATAGTGCGCGAACCGGTGAAAATGATTTCGCCTTCGGGTGTAACGAACTCAAGACCGAGTATGTAATTACGGGTGACGCCATATTTAGCTGCCCGCGGTCCGCCGGAACATTCGGCAACATTACCGCCTATAAAACAACTGCCTCGGGATGCGGGATCGACCGGGTAGAAAAGACCAACCTTTTCAAGCTCTTCCTGAAAGACCTGAGTGATAACACCTGCCTGAACGACTGCCTGAAAATTATTCTCATCGATTTCAAGGATTTTATTAAACCTCTCCATCGAAATCACGATTCCTCCATAAACCGGTAAAGCACCGCCTGAAAGACCGGTACCTCCACCGCGGGTATAAACAGGAATCAGGTTTTTATTTGCGATTTTAAGAATACGTGAAATCTGTTCAGCGGAATCAGGTTTTACGACGACCTCAGGAAGGAAAGAAAAGTCTTCCGTTTCATCGCGTGAGTATTTATCTAAATTCTCAGCATCAAGAAAGACGAATTCATCTCCTGCAACATCTATTAAACTTGTAATTATATCAGGTTTTAATTTGCCGTACATAAACAAATATAAGAATATTATAAATAAATAGAAATTAGAATTAGTTGTCCGTTGTTAGTTGTCAGTTGGTTGTTTGAAAACAATTATAGCTATGAATTTATACTTTGGCAATATAATTTGATGTTCTCATAATATCTGAACCTTTGCGGATATGGGTGGAATAGGGAGCGAGTAGGGAGATAGTGCTTATATTAATGGAGTATCAGTGGAGGATAAGTGGACTTTCAGGGGACTGTGAGTGGATAACTTGGTGATTTGTTGTTTTATCAGCATTTTAAATCGTTAAGTCAAGAATATGAGCTAAATTAACGAATTCAGCTGAGAAAACCGAGGTTTTGCTACAGTATACAATATACGAAAATTGGAATTGATTGTCAAGTCACATTTGAGGTATAGAAGTAATATTTTTTACTTTGTAAGAGTAAAATAATACCTGTATCACTCTTCGGCTTCCCTTCTTTGCTTAGCATACCTGATTTTCTCCTGAGCAGAAACCTTGCTTTGTTCCGACTCATAGATGCACTTTAAATCGGGAGTGAATGCTTTCATAAAATCATAATACCTGAATGTAAAGATTTTTCCGTCAGGAGAAACTGCAAGAAGTTTATCTTCGCTCAGAATGCCTCCATCGAGGACATCGTTCAGCAATGTTGTTACGTTTTTACCGTCGGGGGAAACTTTTAAAAGTTTTGTTTTATTGCTTTCATCGGAGCCAAGGATGTAAACGTTTCCTTTAGCGTCGGCGCAGGGTTTACAATCTTTGTACTGCAGGCCGATGTTTCGGCGCCATACCTGTTCGCCTTCACGAGTGTACTTTGCCAGCATAGCATCTGTGGAACTTGTATCGTTCATATAAACGTATCCATCGAAACCGAGATTCATTGTAGTGAAACATCCCGAAACGCGTTTCGGGCAACTGCCAATTTCCTTAACGCAGGGAGCCCATTCTTCTTCGGAAGGAATATCCACTTCTTTATTTCCTCCTTTGAAAAGTCTGCTGAAAAAGCCCGGCTCTTCTTTCCTGTCACTGACAACTTTCCAGACAGGTGCCCTGCTGCCATCGTCGTAGAAACGGACGAATGTATTATTAATTACAGCGAGAATAGTATTATCGGAATCTGACATTAATGGACCGCAGCCTTTAAGCGTGAACGGATACGGGTTTGAGTTGCTTACCTCTGTGCCCTGAATGGTATTCACATCTGCACCATTAACAGAAGAAAGAATTCTGAGCGAATGCTTGTTCTTATTCCAGAGAAGAAGTTTGTTATTCTTTGAAACAGCAATGCCAGTGTTTTCGTGAGCGAACTTTATATCTTTCCTAATCCATCTTAGTTTTAAATCCGGCGAAAGAGACCAGACGGAAAAGTTTTCATTTTCGGAATCGGCGCCAGCAATATATAGATTTCCTTTAGCATCAACAGCAACATCAGAAAGGTGATACCACTGAGGCAAAGGTGCATCCTTCAGTTCTTCTTTTGCAGCAGCGTCCTTTTCATTATTAATTATGTACCATCTGTCAACAGTCCGAGCAGGATGCAGTTCAAACCAGAGGTCATCGGGAAGATAGACACTTGCCTCGCAGTACTGGCATTTAATCATACGCTTAGTACCGTCAATTTCAAGGTTAGCCGCACACGCAGGACAGGTGAAAATAACCGGTTTAGATGCTTCGGGCTTTTCAATGCCTGCAAGGTTTGTTTTCAACTGTCCGGTATCTTCGGCAACTATATACTTTGCGTCAGGAACAATTTCCTGCACATAATTATCCGGTTTTCTGATTGAGATTACGTTACTGCAATTAGTGCAAACATAATCGCCCCCTTCGAACGAATCATAAACTTCATCGGGAATCATTGTCTGGCATTTGGCACAGCGGGATTTCCTTTTTCCGAAAGTAACAGTAATCTGATAACCGCCCGAGAACATTTTAAGAGAATGCTTCTGTCCTTCGTTATACTTACGGGCTTCTTTGATGCTGTCAACAACCATACCGCGCCAAAGTTTAGCCGAGATATAATTATCATTGTGACAATGTTCGCATTTGATTTTACCCGTAAACGCATTTATGAGAAGCGGGTTGCCGCAATTCATACAAGCGGTTAACAATTCGAAAAAGTATGTCTGCATATAGTGATATCTTAAATTAATGTTTAAGAACTAACGGAATAAACATCCTCATACATTTTGTTCATTCAAAATTAATATGACTTAATAAAGATTTAATGCTGTCTGATTCTCCTCGGGCACGGCGGCAGCTGAATAGCATCAATCTGGTCGTAGTCAGCTTCGATGCAAGTGAGCGGGTCGCAGCAAGTATGGCAGACACGTTTGTATGCATGAAAACCAAGGAGTTCAACATCGGGAGAAAGGAAACCATCTTTCAGCGGTTCGGTCTTGAGTAAATCTGTGCTTAAATACTTTTTATTGTCATCAGGGAAAACAGTTACAATGACAGAATCTTTTCCCAATTCATTTTGCTTCATGAGAGCTCCAATAAAATTAGCACCGGAAGAGATACCGACTCCGATACCAAGTTCGGAGGCAAGTTTCTGAGCCATAATGATTGCATCGCCGTCATCAACACTTACAATATTATCAAGATTATCGAGCTTAACAATATCAGGAATGAACTCATCTGATATTCCCTGAATCCTGTGTTTGCCGACTTTGTGTCCTGTTGTCATTGTAGGAGAGTTAGCAGGTTCGAGCGGATGAATTTTAATTTCAGGATGAACTTCCCTTAAATATTTTCCGACACCCATAACAGTTCCGCCTGTACCTACTCCTGCGACGAATGCATCCGGTTTAAGTCCTCTGAAGCGAAGCTGCCACCAGATTTCGGGACCTGTGGTTTCGTAATGTGCAGAGACATTATCTTCATTTGAAAACTGTCTTGGGAGAAAAGTATTAGGATTAGCTTCGGCATAAGCTTCTGACATAGCAATGCTTCCGAGGAAGCCGCCTTGCTCTTTGCTGACGAGGTTTATCTCAGCACCGAGACTTTTAATTAATTCAATTCTTTCCCTGCTCATCCAGTCGGGCATATAGATAATAACTTTATGACCGAGTGACCTTCCGATTGCGGAAAACGAAATACCAGTATTACCGCTTGTGGCTTCTATTATCTCATCACCACTCTTCAGGATACCTCTTTCGTATGCTTTCTTTATGATGTGAAGAGCCATTCTGTCTTTAATACTGCCAGTCATATTAATGTTCTCAGCTTTAGCGTAAATAGTTCTTTTCTCACCCTTATAGTAAAACTCTAAAGCGAGCAAAGGGGTATTCCCGATTAAGTGAGAAATGTTATGAAGTCTTGTGTTATTATCCATAGTGTATTAAAATTTGAGAAAAATAGTGAAATGGAAATTTGAATGCAATGAGTAAGAAATACATTAATCGGAAGAAACAAAAGGATTACGACGAAATTAGAGAAGGAGCTAGGAGCCAGAAGCTAGGAGCTAGTTTTAGAGGAAATGCAAAAGATTGGAACACTGATTTACACTGATATTTTTCAGGCATAGAGGAAAAGCAAATATTTTTAGGTAGAAAAGATTTACCACGAAAGCACCAAAACACCAAAAGAGAAAGAGATTTAGAGAAGGAGCTAGGAGCCAGAAGCTAGGAGCTAGTTTTATAGCAAATGCAAATGATTGGAACACTGATTTACACTGAAAGAGACTGATTTACACTGATATTTTACAGGCAAAGAGATGATATATAGATATTAATTTAAGGAAAAGGTTCACAGAGAACACAGAGGATTTCCAGGTAAAGAGATAAGCCATAAGAGAAGGGTGATAAATCAGGAATAGGTTCACAGAGAACACAGTGATATCACGGAGGGCACTGAGGATTTGAAGGCAAAGAGAAAGAGAAGTGATAATACTATAAATTTGGATTGTACATAAAATTTAAAATGATTATTAAAGAGGTTCAAAAGTTTTGAAATTGAAATTGAGAGACAAAATATCAGGGATAATAACCCTGATATTTTGTTTAAATTAAACGTTTTAAATATTTTATTATGGATAAACTGATTTATAAAGAAGTAAGAAATTTTATAGGTGGTAAATTTGTAAAGGGCGGGAAGAAAATGCTTGACGTTATCTGTCCACTTGACGGCAAAGTAATATCAAAAGTACCTTTATCGGGAAAAGAAGAGCTTGATGCAGCAGTAGATGCTGCAAAGAAAGCATTTCCAGGCTGGTCTGCAATACCTATTAAAGAAAGAGTACAGATATTTTACAGGTACAAAACAATACTTGAAAAGAATATTGAAGAGCTTACATACGTTACACATATTGAATGCGGAAAGACGATGGGTGAAGCAAGGGCAGAAGTGGAAAAGAGCATTGAGTTAACAGAGTTTGCCTGTTCCCTGCCGCAGATGCTTGGAGGAGAGATACTTGAAGTAAGCAATGGTGTGGAATGCAGGATTGATTATCATCCGGTAGGAGTAGTAGCATCAATAGCACCTTTTAATTTCCCTCATATGGTCCCTCACTGGACAATACCAAATGCAATAGCAGCGGGAAATACTATGGTTTTTAAACCATCTGAAATTGTTCCTATAACTTCGAATCACATAGCAGAAATGCTGAAAGAAGCCGGGCTTCCTGACGGAGTTTTCAATGTAGTAAACGGTGACAGAGAAATGGTTGAAGGAATCTGCGACCATCCGGGAATAAGTGCAGTTTCTTTTGTTGGTTCTACAAAAGTAGCAAAGATTGTGTATGCAAGAGCAGCATCTAATTTCAAGAAAGTAGCTGCACTGGGCGGGGCAAAAAATCATTTAATAGTTCTGCCTGACGCAAATGTACAGATGACTGCATCGAACGTTGCTGCATCGATGACAGGTTGTGCAGGACAAAGATGTATGGCTGCTTCTGCAATGGTGGGAGTAGGACCGGTTGACCATATAATAGAACAGCTTTGCGAAGAAGCGAAAAAGATTGTACCCGGAAAGAACCTTGGATCAGTAATAACAAAATCCGCAAAGGAGAGAATTGAGAAGTACATAACCGATGCAGAAAAGCAGGGTGCGAAAATAATCGTGGACGGAAGAAATGCAATAGTAGAAGGAAAAGAAGGCGGATACTATGTAGGTCCAACTATAATAGACAACGTGAAACCTGATATGCCGATTGCGAAGGAAGAAGTGTTTGGACCAGTACTTGCGATAATGAGAGTACAATCGCTTGATGATGCAATTGCGATTGAAAACAGTTCAGAATACGGCAATGCTGCTGCAGTTTTTACTCAGAACGGAAGTTATGCAAGGACAGTAGCAGAGAAAGCTTCTGCGGGAATGATTGGCGTTAACATAGGAGTACCGGTTCCGAGAGAGCCATTTTCATTTGGCGGATGGAATGAATCGAAGTTCGGAACGAATGACATCACAGGGAAAAGTTCCCTGGGGTTATGGATGCAACCGAAGAAAACCAGCATTAAGTGGAATGCAGAAGCAAAAACAAACTGGATGAGTTAATTTAAAGAGGGATAAAAAATGTACAATATAACAAAAGATAAGAACGAGATACTTAACAATAACCTAAATTACACTTTGACCTCGTGGTCAAAACAAAAAGGATTAAAACCGCTTAACATAAAAAGTGCAAAAGGAATATTCCTTTACGATTATGACGGTAAAAGATACTTTGATTTTTCATCGCAGTTAGTCTGCGTGAATATAGGACACGGTCATCCGAAAGTTGCAGAAGCAGTAGCAAAGCAAATGAGCGAAGTGAGTTATGTTTATCCGGGAATGGTAACAGCAGCACGCGGAGACCTTGGGAAGAAACTTGCGGAGATTGCACCCGAAGGAATGAGTAAAACATTCTTCACACTTGGCGGAGCCGAAGCAGTGGAGAATGCGATAAAGTTAGCAAGAATTTATACCGGAAGACATAAGATAGTAACATTTTATCAGTCTTATCACGGAGCTACATACGCAAGTTCATCAGCAGGCGGAGATCCGAGAAAGCAGGCAATAGATACACAACAACCGCCTAACTTCATACACGTTGAGAACCCTTATTTTTACAGATGTCCATGGCACAGTAAAACTCCGGAAGAATGCACAGATAATGCGATAGCACATCTTGAGCGTGTTTTACAATATGAAGGGCCTCAGAATGTAGCAGCGATAATGCTCGAAGGAGAATCGGGTTCATCGGGCTGCATTAAATATCCTGCGGGTTACTGGAAGAGAGTGAAAGAGATTGCAGACAAATACGGAATATTGACTATAGCCGATGAAGTAATGAGCGGATTCGGAAGAACAGGAAAATGGTTTGGTATAAACCATCATGACGTAGTGCCTGATATAATGCCGATAGCGAAAGGATTAACTTCTGCTTACGTTCCGCTTGGCGGAATAATTGTAAAAGACGAAATATCAAAAGCATTTGACGATAAACCGCTACCGTTAGGACTGACCTATTCTGCACATGCAGTTTCCTGCGCAGCAGCAAATGCTGTTCTGGATATTTATGAAGAAGAGAACCTAATAGAGAATGCTGCGAAGATGGGTAAATACATTGAGAGTAAAGTAGAAGAGATGAAGAAGAAACATCCTTGTATAGGCGATTTCAGAAACACAGGATTGCTCGGATGCCTTGAACTTGTGAAGAACAGAGAGACAAAAGAGCCGATGGCAAGATGGAACGCACCGCCGTCTGAAATGGAAATTATGAACAAAGTGATGGCAAAGATAGCAGAACAGGGAATGTATACAATGGGAAGATGGAACCTTGTTTTCATTGCGCCGCCACTTTGCATAAACAAAGAAGAAGCAGACGAAGGAATGGAAATAATTTCTAATGCCCTTTCGATTGCAGATGAATATTGTGTTTAGTTGTTAGTTAAAAATAGTTTTTATAGAATAGTTTATGGGGAATAAATTATTTATCAGTAAAAACATTTAATGAAGACAGACAAAAATGAAATAACGGGAAATGGAATGTCAGATACACTAATAAGTGAAGATCTGGCTCCCGTTCCAGAATCCAAACGTACATGGAATACCTGGAACTACACGGCTTTATGGATAAGTATGAGTTTGTGTATCCCGACGTATATGCTTGCGAGTTCATTAATCGAAGGAGGTATGAACTGGTGGCAGGCAATACTTACAATCTTTGCAGGAAATACGATAGTATTACTGCCGATGATACTAAACGGACATGCCGGTGCAAAATACGGAATACCTTTTCCTGTTCTTGCACGCGCAAGTTTCGGAGTGAGAGGTGCAAACATACCAGCGATATCAAGAGCTATAGTTGCGTGCGGATGGTTTGGAATACAAACCTGGATAGGCGGTTTTTCGATATATCAGGTAATAAGAGTGTGGATACCTTCATTTGAGAACCTGCCAGAAATATTTCCACAGCAGCTTGGTTTGCATACTGGTCCTGCGATTTCATTTTTTCTTTTCTGGTTACTGAATATGTATGTGGTTTATCTTGGAGTTGACAGCATCAAGAAACTGCTTGTATTTAAAGCATTCTTTTTGCCGGGTGCTGCAGTAGCATTACTTTTCTGGGCTATATCAGCAGGTAACGGACTTGGTCCTATACTTTCTCAGCCGTCAAAATTTAATAGTACTGGAGAATTCTTTGTTTACTTCTTCCCTGCTCTTACAGGGATGGTAGGATTCTGGGCAACGCTGTCTTTAAACATACCTGATTTTACGAGATATGCAAAAAGCCAGAAAGCTCAGGTAACAGGACAGATACTGGGCTTACCGCCGTCTATGACTTTATTTTCATTTGTTGGAGTTGTTGTGACATCGGCAACCTTTATTATATACGGACAGACAATCTGGGATCCTGTGATACTTGCAGTAAAGTTTGAGAGTAAAATACTTGTCAGCATTGCAATGATAAGCATTGCAGTATCTACGCTTGCGACTAACATTGCAGCGAACATAGTAAGTCCTGCTAACGACTTTGCAAATTTATCACCTTCAAATATAGACTTCAGAAAGGGCGGATACATAACAGGAATAATTGGAATGTTAATATTCCCCTGGAAATTAATCGAAGACCCGAGCGGATATATATTTAAATGGCTTATTGCTTATTCAAGTTTACTTGGACCTATAGGCGGAATTATGATATCCGATTATTTTCTGGTAAAGAAGAAACAACTTGCAATAGATGATTTATATAAGAAGACAGGCTTATATACTTTTCAGAACGGATTTAACAGGAATGCAGTAATAGCATTAATAGCAGGAGTACTGCCAAATGTACCGGGATTCCTTACGA
>CAIUQV010000294.1 GCA_903901375.1 uncultured Ignavibacteriota bacterium | reverse complement strand
GTGTCCGGTGTAACGATTAAATCGCACTGTTTGATAAGTTCTGCGAGTTCGAATATAGTATTGGATTCTATGAAATAAATCTTTTCTCTTTGTGATTTACTTATGATTAAATTAATGCTGTCGTAATCTTTTTGCTGACCTGTAAGAATAACGTTAAAATCAGGATTAACTTTATCGGACACTTCAATCCATTTCTCTGTTGCCCAGTCTCTTGTGTTAATACCAGCTGAAAGGTTAAGCAATATCTTTTTACCCTTCACGTTTTCAAGACGATTTACAATGTTCAAGGAATCCTGAGCGGGAATATCAACGTTTGGTTTTACGGAACGTAGTTTCTTTTCACCTGATAAATAATTAACGGGTGAAAGGTTAATATCCACGCGGTGTTCGCCGACGACATAATCTTTCAGGTCAACATCAAAGACCTGTTTACCGAAATTGAAGCCGAGTGATTTCCGCGGACGGCAAAGAGACTTAATCAGTTTAGAAGTGCTTGAATACTCGTCTTTAGTATCAATCCAGAAGTCAAAAGATTTCCTTCGCAGAGAAAGCACAAGCTTAAGAGTTGAGAAGAACTTCTTATTGTATTCGATGGTGCTGTCAACGGAAGAAAGTTTCTTAGTAATGGCAGAGTTCTTATTGCTTGCGAGGACTGAAATTTCAGAATCCGGATAGAGTTTTTTCAATTCAGAGAATACGGGAGTAGTAAGAATCATATCCCCTATTTTACCAATCTGCACAACCAGTATTTTAGTTTTAACTGACATCGATAATTATTTATTATCCTTATTCACCGGAAGGGGCAGTAAGTTATGTTCACCCATCCAGTAAGAAGTCTGAATCATAGATTCAGCATACCTTCTCATATCATTAGCAAGTGATTCGTACTGAGCGTAATAATTAGCAACGTCTTTATCTTTGTATTTATAAAGAGAGCTTGGACCGTTCTGCCTGACGACGAGAAAATAATCCTCATTAATACATCCGATTTTATTATCAGTACAGAAGTAGGCATATTTTCTTCCTTCCTTCATTAAATCTACACCTAAAGTATTATTAATGTAAGGCAGTTTTGCAAAACCCATAAGAGTCGGGAACAAATCAATCTGAAGACCGGGCTTCTTACTTACCAGAGGTTTAACAAGATAAGGGGCGTAGAAAATCATAGGGCTGTGATTGTAAGACAGAGACAAATCATAAGTAGGGTCGAAGTTCTGACCGTGGTCTGCGATAATAACGAAGATAGTATTTTTAAACCAATCCGTACTGCTTACTTTTTTGAAATACTCCGAAAGAGACCAGTCGAAATACTGGAAGCGATGGTCGTAAGTATCTTCGCCGACCGGTTTAAAAGAAGTCCACGCTGGTAATTCAATAGATTCGTGAGTAGAGACCGTCATATACGCTGCGAGGAAAGGTTTACCAGTTTTTGC
Organism: uncultured Ignavibacteriota bacterium; assembly: GCA_903901375.1. Taxonomy (GTDB): domain Bacteria; phylum Bacteroidota; class Ignavibacteria; order Tepidaquicellales; family Tepidaquicellaceae; genus CAIKZJ01. The sequence continues at coordinate 767 of CAIUQV010000294.1, read as the reverse complement.
ATAGTCATTAAGTTTATCGACAGAATAATCGAACATCACATTATCGGGAACGCCCCATTCGGTAATGTTATATTCTTTAGGATAATCGTCCTGACTGAACATAACGTCAAAGTCATTATTCATTAAGAAGCCGTTCATATTATCGAACCTTTTATCGCCGGTACAGAAAAAAGCAGTTTTATATCCGTGCTGTTTGAGTACGTTTGAAACTCCTGAATGCTTCTGACCTGCGGTGAGAGGATACGTCATAGCTTTGTGGTTAAGACCAGACGGCATAGAATAAAGCGAAGAATAGATACCGTCGTATGTGTGAATGCCGCCTGTATAAACATTATCGAAGACAGCAGAGTGATTCATAATACTATCGAGGAACGGCATATTGTTTACGGGATATCCGTATCTTTTAAACTTATAGGCGCTAAGACTTTCAACGATGAAGATAACAACGTTTGGTTTTGTTGATGCAGAGTCAAACTTAATATCGCGGGCGATTGGTGATTCATACTTCTGTTTAATATTCAGATAGTTTTGTGCGTCCTGAATGAAATTTGTATTGTATGCAAAAGAGCTCTTTGTGTTTTTAAAACTGCTGACGAAACTATAGACAGGATTAAGACCAAGCTGATTCGGAAAAGAATAGTCAGAGAAGAATGAGTTCGCCACATTCAAAGGCATTTTGCCAGTATGGTAATCGCCTCTTATGCCAAGGAAAATCAGTACTCCGAAAAGTGCAAAGACGAGAAACTTCTTAACAGCATAATCTGATT
>CAIUQV010000293.1 GCA_903901375.1 uncultured Ignavibacteriota bacterium | reverse complement strand
TCACCGATGGTATGAAGTTAATTGCCTTTGGTATGATTCAGAAGTTCATCATATCAGACAGTATTAAGCGGATTCCAGATGCCGTGTTTTATCAGCCCGATAAATTTCCGGGTGTGTTTATATTAATAGGAATATTTTTATTGTCTATACAGATATATGCCGATTTTGCCGGTTATACAAATATGGCAATTGGTTTCTCAAAAACACTGGGAATTGAATTATCTTCAAATTTCCGTCAGCCTTATTTTTCATCCTCTGTAAAAGATTTTTGGAGTCGCTGGCATATAACTCTCTCTTTATGGATTCGTGATTATGTTTTTCTTCCTCTGGCATATAAGGTTATCAGGTTTTTCGATTTACAGAAAAAACATATCTTAAAACCGGAGTCATTTGCATATATAATATCTATTATAATATCTATGACACTTGTCGGTATCTGGCACGGTACTGGCTGGACTTTTGTCCTCTGGGGTTCCTTACACGGTATTCTGCTTGCCCTGTCTTTTTTAACGAAGAAACCAAGAGCAAAGATTGTCAGGTATTTAAAAATAAATAATCCTGTACTTAAATCCATTCGTGTATTCTCAACATTCCTTGTTATTTCATTCCTCTGGGTTTTCTTTCGTTCGGGTTCATTGGATATATCCATAAAAATATTCGAAGGACTTTTTTCCGGATGGCATTTTAGTCTTTTCAACATTATGTCTTTGAAAAGATATATCTATCTGTTTGGTATTTCAAGACTGGATATTGCTGTGATAGTTATTTCCGTAATAATTATTATTATATATGATATAATTGATTCTAAGTATGGTGTGATTAAAGCTTTGTCCGGTGCATCAGCTTTCAGAAGATGGGCTTTCTATTATGCAATTATCATTTCTTTGCTTTTCTTCGGTACTCTTAATAACATTCAGAATTTTATTTATCAGCAGTTCTAATGAGAAAACTCTTATATAAAATACTGATACTTCTCATCCCTGTGCTGCTGTATGGTCTGTTCGTTCTGATTGTTGACCCTTTTAATTATTTTGCAGTATCGGATATTATTCCTTTGGAGAATAAGAGAGCCGTTGCATACATAGAAAATCCCGCATTATTTAATTTGATTCAGTTCAACCGTGCTCCTTCAGAGAACATAACTATAAGTGATTCCCGTTTTGCAGATAAAGATTTACATTTGATTGAATCCCGGACAGGTTTGAAATTCACTGAAATGTTTATTTTTGATGGAATGATAAAAGATATCATCAGCGGATTCTGGTTCGCCAATTCAAGAGTAAAACTAAAAAATGTTTATCTCTCAGTTAATTTCAATAATTTCTTCGTAACTCAGCGCAATGATTTAGTGAAATCTTCTGAAACTATTATTAATGACCCCTTATTGTATGCAGCAAACCTTAACATTCTGAAAGCTGCGGTCAAATGTCTTAAATATGCTGATGCTGGTATGAAAGATACTGTTTATAAAATTTCTAAAACTGACTTGGAAGAGAACTGGGTAAGGTTTTTAAGCGTGACAAATATGCGGTATTATAAAAACTATACGTATCCGGCAGAGTATCTTGAAGATTTAAAAATGATAAAAGCTTACTGTGATAATAAAGGTATTAATCTGTATTTTGTTATTCCACCGACGAGTACAGATATGCAGAGTCTTGTGGATAGCAATAATCTGAAACCTCAGAGAGAAATTTTTGTTAATAATCTTGCCCGGATATCAAAGACATACGATATGGATTTTCCGAATCCATTAACGTTCAATCGGAAATTATTCTATGACCCTGTTCATATTGATAAGTCAGAGTTAACCCGTTTGTTCATTAGCATCGTTAATAAGAATATAAAACCCGATTCTGTTTATATTAAAGAATACTAACCTGACCTGATTAATCACTTTTAACTTTGTTTTTTAGTACCTTAATTACTTTGTCTTTGTCTGCTTTTTTCAGGCAGTCGTAACATACATCTAAAGTAATATCAGAGTGTACATAAACATCATACTCGTACATCGTATATGAGTAATAATCATCTTCGAGTACAAATTTAAAGTCATAAGTACCTTCGTCCAGAACTAAATTGTAAGATTCCAGAGGTCCTAAATCATTATACAGATGGTCTCTGCTCCAGACATCTTCACCATAACTGTAGTCTCTATGATAAAAACTTGTCATAAATTTCTTGTCATTGTTATTGTACACTTCCACGTTATGCGATGGCGTGTACATAAACTGCTGACAACCGTTTATTGCTATCATTATTACGATAGCTGCTAATACTGTAAGAGTCTTTTTCATAATCTTTATCAATTTAATTAGGTTTCTGATTTTTATACAAAGTAATCAAACATTCTGTTCCCTGATTCACATATTCCGTTCTTATTCTTTTGACAATCTTCAACCATACCAAGTTTAATATATAATAAGATTCATATCCTGCTATTTAACCGATACAAAACTCAAATAATGTCTGCATTTTTGGTAATATTTAAGATTTCCCTTCTATTTAAAAGGGATTGTGTATAAAGATGAAATTATCCAGAAATAGCCAATTATTAGCCAGTTCTTTCCCTAAACATTGCCAGGACTTAGCAAAATAGTGCGCTTTGAGTGCGGTACATTTGCGGTATTTCTGCGCTTTTTATTGGATTCTTTTTTTGTGAAGTGATTTTTTGTGGAAATGCAGCTTTGGACCTGCATTTTATACACTTAATTACGGATTTTGTTCCCGTTAATTTATTGTGAATTACACATTACAAATGTAATAATTTTTCGTATAAAAGTCAAGTGAGTAATTTATGACCCCTTAACCATTTTCCTTAAGAGATAATTATTTTTATGTTTATTCCCTCTGTCAAATAAGTTAGTTTTAAAATAATTAAATTTAATTTTTATGGCACGTTTGGAATCAGGAGCTTTTGGGAAATTCAGAGGAGCAATCGGAAATATTGTCGGACGTATTCGCTATGGAAAACATCATATCGCTCTTAGGCGGGATAAAATTAAAATAAGTAATTCAAAAGGATGCGTTGACAATAGAAGTGAGTTTTCCCGTAATCATCATCTTACTCATACTATTCGTTCCCATAAGGAATTAAAGGATTTCTGGGATATTGTTGATGCAGATGGTGTTAACGGTTATACAAGAGTTCAGAAAAGAAATCTCAGGTTTATTAAAGTCGATGATATTCCTCCGGAATGCGGCTTCACTCCTCCGGGCGAATTGATTGAAATCAGTAATCTTAAAGTAAATGATTTGGTTCTTGAATTTGATATTAAACTTAATCGCTCAAACCCCAGATATCTTGAACCGCCTTACCGGGTTTATTCTTTGTTCGTTTTTACAGATGCTGACAAACCGCCAAAAGAAAACTTAATCGGCTCCTTACTTAATACGCAAACAGTTGAAAATGAAACTCCCGACGGTATCAATCATATTTCCTTGTCGTATTCAAATGCTTTAATCTCAAATCAGGAATATTT
>CAIUQV010000292.1 GCA_903901375.1 uncultured Ignavibacteriota bacterium | reverse complement strand
GGTATCATAGTGATGAATATCCCTAAAAACAATATTGCTACTTCCTTTATTGGTTCGAAAGAAAAATTATTCTTTTCATGAATAATATTAGATGTAAATCTGTATGAAATTACTGCTGCAAGAAGCATTATAATTTCCCTCAAAAATCTGGGCTCCGGTATTAATACCGACAACACAATTACTATTAAAGGAATAATATTCACTTTCCCCTCTACATTAATTCCCCATTTCTCTTCTTGAATATTCTTTTGTTCTGACTGTCTTACTTTTTCGTAGTTAAATTTATCTATTATAAAAAATATAATAAGCAATATTCCTACAGTAAACACCCATACATTAACCAGATTTTTAAAATACCAAAAGAATGGAATACCTTTTAAAAATCCAATCAGTAATGGCGGATCTCCAACAGGAGATAATGAACCACCAATGTTTCCAACGATAAAAATAAAGAATATTATTTGATAATTTCTTAATCTGTATTTATTTGATTCCAGATACGGTCTTATTAGAAGCATCGAAGATCCAGTTGTTCCAAAAATATTTGCGAGTATTCCCCCGGTTAGCAGGAATAAAATATTACGCAAAGGGGTTGACTTACCTTTAATTTTAATAAAAATACCACCTGAAACAACGTATAAACAAAATAAGAGAGTGATAAAACTAAAATACTCCTCAAGAGTATGAAGTATTTTAAAACCGCGTCCATCAATTATCAAATAATAAGCAATAACAATTAATGAAAGCGAAATTGAAATTTTAGAATAATATTTACTCCAGAACTTTGGATAAGTTATAGGGAATACTGCAATAGATAATATTAAAAATATAAACGGAAATACTATTAATAAATCTTTAATCAATTCTGTTCTTACTGCTTCGGTTTAGTTTCCAGGCTCTTATACATTTGTATTTTTGCATTATCTAAATTAATTAGAACCTTTTTTACACTATTCTCCGATATGCGTAAAAATGAATTTGGATAAACCCCTATCCAGATAATAAAGATTAATAAAGGAATTATAGTAAATAGTTCTGACTTTGAAATATCTTTCAACTCTTTATTTTCTTTCTTTTCTATAGGACCGAGCATAACCCTTTGGTACATCCACAATAAATATACAGCCGAAAATATAACAGCTAAAGCCGATATTATTGAATACCAGCTATTCCCAAGATTATAAGAATTAAAAGACCCCAACAGTACAAGAAACTCTCCTATAAATCCGTTAAGTCCCGGTAACCCTATAGAAGACAAACTAACTACTAAAAATAATGCTGCAAATACAGGCATAACTTTCCGTAATCCGCCAAATTCAGCAATAAGCTTAGTATGCCTTCTTTCATAAATCATTCCGACAAAAAGAAAGAGTGCACCTGTGGAAAGTCCGTGATTTATCATTTGAATTACACTTCCCTGCAATGATTCATTTGTCAGTGCAAATATTCCAAGCACTATAAATCCCATATGACTAACTGAAGAATAAGCAACAAGTTTCTTCATATCTTTCTGAACTATGGAAAGCAAAGCACCATATATAATTCCGATTACTGCAAGAATTGCAATAATCGGTGTCAGCTTAATAAACGCTGCAGGGAAAAGACCCAAAGAAAATCGTATTAAACCGTACGTACCCATTTTAAGTAACAATGCAGCAAGTATTACACTACCTGCCGTTGGTGCCTGAACGTGTGCATCCGGTAACCATGTATGAAAAGGAAATAATGGTACTTTTATCAGAAACCCAAGTGTAAATAAACAGAAAAGTATAATTTGTTTATCCAATGGAATATAAGTAGAAAGTGTAGCTAATTGAACAATATCCAGAGTAAAACTCCCGACATAAGGCTGAGCTAACAATCCCGTCCAGATTATACCAATAAGCAGTAAAACACTTCCAAACATAGTGTAAAGGAAGAACTTAATTGTCGCATAAATCCTTTCTTCACCACCCCATATTCCAATAAGAAAATACATCGGAATTAAAATAAATTCCCAGAATACATAGAACAGGATTAGATCTAAGGAAGTGAATACACCTATCAATGCTCCTTCAAGAAGCAATAAAAGGAAATAGTATTCTTTAATCCTGATTTTAATAGAATTAAAAGATGCTATTATTGATATAGGAAATATCAATGTAGTAAGCAAAATTAAAAGTAATGATATTCCATCAACACCTACATAATAAAAAGAATTGATAATTTTCACCCATGGCATTTTCTGTACAAATTGATATTCACCGCTTTCAGTATTAAAAGAAAAATACAATACTAATGATAACACAAATGTGATAAGTGATATTGCAAGTGTATAACTTTTAATAAGTTTAGTATTATTCTTGCTAAAGAACAATATCGGTATCGATAATAAAATCGGTAAAAAAATCAGAATACTTAAAATGTTTGCCAATTACTTTTAATAATTAATTTTATAAAATAGTTATTATAAGGGGTGCAATATACTGCACCCCTGTTAGATTTATCCTTTCATCCTTAAACCTTTTTCTTCATTGATGAAAATCCACCCTACAATCTTACCGATGTTTATATCGTTAAAATTATGCCAGTAATTATGATGAAAAGTCACTCTGGAACTGAACGAACTATCTGTATTTTTATTGGTATCTTTTATTATGTTTACAAACCTTTTCTTCCACTCTTTCCAGTTCGATTCTCTTGTATCAAGCCAGCAATCGTGTGTCCATTTTTCCACGTTTTGCTTTGTAAGTTTGAGTTCTTCACCTTTAGACATAGCAGGTATTTTAACGTCC
>CAIUQV010000291.1 GCA_903901375.1 uncultured Ignavibacteriota bacterium | reverse complement strand
CCATTTTTCACAAATGTTTTTTAAATCAATAATATGTGAAAGATTGGCTTATCTATCTTCGGAATAATCACTATTAATTTAATATTATTAATCAATATATGTAATAGCCAATGGATACAGCAGAACATAGGTTCCACGATGGATTTATTCAGCATAAAATTCATAAATAACAATACCGGTTGGACTTGCGGAGGCGGAGGAATATTAAAAACTACAAATTCAGGTTCAAATTGGAATTTACTAAATCTTCCTGTGGACAAAAATCTCAGAAGAATTTTTCCTGTCGATTCAAATAATATTTATTGTGTAGGTGATTTTGAAACAATTATAAAATCAACTAATGGAGGATCAAATTGGCAGATTATTAGAAACGGAGTATTCGCAAGTAATTCGTATTTATGCTGTTATTTCATAAACCAAAATACGGGTTGGATTTCCGGTGGTGGTGAACGAAAAATATTAAAGACAACAAATGGAGGTAACACATTCGATTCAATAGTAACATTTACATCGGGTTTTATTCAAGATATTTATTTTAAAGATTCTCTTACAGGATTATATTGTGACGATACTGGCGGAGGGGTAAGAAAAACCACAAATGGCGGTTTAAATTGGTTCTCTATAAATATTCAATCTGGTACATATAGCTATAATTATAGGAATTTTTCATTTAATAATAATCAAACCGGATGGTTAGTAACAGATAGTAGAAAATTATTTAAAACAACGGATTTTGGATCAAACTGGGACAGTATTTCTAATATTCCAAATGGAAGTTATGGTATTCATTGCATATATTTCTCAAGCCAGAACACTGGTTGGGCTGTCGGTGAAGGATTTAATGTTTTTAAAAGTACTAATGGTGGTATTAATTGGTTAATTCAAGATGGAGTTGCAGGTAGTGGTCATTCCATATTTTTCATAAACGATTCAACTGGTTGGAAAGCAGGGAATCTTGGCAGACTTTGTTATACAAATAATGGAGGTCAAATTACACAAATAAATATAAATGGTCATATCACAAATGATTTTGAACTTTATCAGAACTATCCAAACCCTTTTAATGCAATTACTACAATACAATTCGATATTAGAGAGCCCGGATTCTATTATCTTGAAATATTCGATATACTTGGAAGAAAGTTAGATGAGGTATTTACAAAAAGATTAAAGACTGGCAGTTATAAGGTTTCTTTTAATGCTGAGAATTTATATTCCGGAACTTATTTTTACAGGTTAAGTTCGGATAAATTTTATAAAGTTAAGGCTTTGATATTAATTAAATAGAAGGATTATGAAAATAAGCTATGATAAGATAACTTAATATCTAAATATATCTCAATCGAAACAACATTTTGTAAATAACATTTTTTTAACTTAATTATTATTAAAATGAAAAAGAAGATTTGTTTTATATCAGTTATGGAATTAATATTTCTTATATACTTATTTCATTATTCATTTGCGCAAAATAATAATATAATGGACTATTCATGTGCAATGAATAATATTATTTCAGGAGAGTTGCACTTTCCTGCTAAGCAAACCTTAACGGGAGAAAATT
>CAIUQV010000290.1 GCA_903901375.1 uncultured Ignavibacteriota bacterium | reverse complement strand
CACAAAAGCTGGTTTATCCCGAAGCAAGAAAAGTTGACCATACAGACGAATATTTCGGAACGAAAGTTGCTGACCCGTACAGATGGATGGAAGATGACAAGAGTGAAGAGATAAAAGACTGGGTGAAGAAAGAAAACGAAGTTACATTTGCATACCTTGATAAGATTCCTTACAGGGATAAAATCAGGGCAAGGCTGAATGAAGTCTGGAATTATCCTAAGTACACTGCACCAAACAAGGCAGGGGATTATTACTTCTTTTACAAGAACGACGGACTACAGAACCAGAGTATTTTGTATATTCAGAAGGGAATTGACGGAACACCGGAGCTTTTCCTTGACCCGAATAAATTATCTGATGACGGAACATCTTCTATATCGACAACATCAATATCAAAAGATGCGAAGTACTTTGTGTATGGAGTTTCAAAGGCAGGTTCGGACTGGAATGAGTTTTTTGTTATGGACATAGCAACAAAGACAAAGATGAGCGACCATCTGCAATGGGTTAAGTTTTCAGGTGCATCGTGGTATGGGAACGGATTTTATTACAACAGGTACGACGCTCCGGAAGCAGGAAAAGAATTAACATCGAAGAACGAAAGCCCGAAGGTTTATTTTCACGTTGTCGGCACTGATCAGTCTGAAGATAAACTTATATATGAAGATAAAGAACATCCTGAACTATCTGCAGGTATTTTCACTTCTGAAGACCAGAGGTTTCTATATATGTCTGTTGGCAAGAAGGGTGAAAACGGAAATGAATTATATTTTAAAGACCTTTCAAAAGGAGATAAAGATTTCAGGCCAATCGTAAAAGGTTATGAAACAGATTACTCCGTGATTAATAATATTAATGACGTGATTTATCTCTTCACCAATAAAGATGCATCAAAGAATAAAGTTATTAAATTTAACACAAAAGATAATACATTCGCGGAAGTTATTCCCGAAAAGAACGAAGTTCTTTCATCTGCTTCAATATCGCAGGGGAGATTTCTTGTTCAGTATATGAAAGATGCTTCAGACAGAATTTACACTTATGATTTAAACGGTAAATTAATCACTGAAGTTCAGCTTCCAACATTCGGTACAGTATCAGGATTTAATGCAGATTTGTCTGAAAAAGAAATTTACTTTGCTTTTACATCATTCCTTTATCCTGCTGTGATTATGAAGTACGACATCGTCAACAATAAACTTTCTATGTATAGAAAATCGGAAGTAAAGTTCAGTCCTGATGATTATGAAACGAAACAGGTCTTCTATCCCAGTAAGGACGGGACAAAGATTCCGATGTTCATAGTTCATAAGAAAGGACTGAAGCTTGACGGTAATAATCCGACATTGCTCTATGCATACGGCGGCTTTAACATAAGTCTGAAACCCACTTTCAGTACTTCAAACATAATTCTGCTTGAAAACGGCGGAGTCTATGCCCTTGCAAATTTAAGAGGTGGCGGCGAATACGGTGAAGACTGGCATCAGGCTGGAACTAAATTAAACAAACAGAATGTATTCGATGATTTTATCTCTGCAGGAGAGTATTTGATTAAAAACGGTTATACAACCTCAAAGATGCTTGCAGTTGAGGGTGGTTCTAACGGCGGTTTGTTAATAGGTGCTGTTATTAACCAGAGACCCGACCTGTTCAGAGTGGCATTCCCGGCAGTAGGTGTTATGGATATGCTTCGTTTTCATAAGTTTACAATCGGCTGGGCTTGGGTAACGGATTACGGTTCAAGTGAAGATAATGAAACACAGTTTAAGTATTTACTCGGGTACTCACCGTACCATAATATAAAATCAGGACTGAACTATCCAGCAACTATGGTAACAACCTCAGACCACGATGACAGAGTTGTTCCTGCACACTCATTTAAGTATGCAGCAAGACTACAGGAATTATACAAAGGTGATAATCCTGTTCTCATAAGAATAGAAGTAAATGCAGGACACGGCGCAGGCCGTCCGACTAAGATGGTGATAGATGCAATCACAGATAAATGGTCATTCATGTTCTATAACATGGGTCTAACACCAAAATATTAATGATATTATAATAGAAATCAAAAAACCCGGTTAATAGCCGGGTTTTTTGTTATACTTATTATTTTATCAATAGCATCTTCCTAGTTTCAGAATATCCCTCAGTAACCATTTTATAAAAATAAACTCCGCTTGTAAATTGTGAACCATCGAATGTTGTCTCAAACGTTCCGGGATTAAGTCTTTCGTTTACAAGAGTCTGTACTTCGCGGCCAGATACATCATAAACAACAATCTTCACACTGCTCGATTTTGTCACATCAAACTTTATCTTAGTATTTGGATTAAACGGATTTGGATAGTTCTGTGATAATTTGATTACAGTTGGTATGTTTTTATTAATTTCCCTGATGTCAGTTACAATAGTATCACCGTACTTTATCCCGTTTATGAAACAACCAATCATTGTTCCTGTGTACTGATGTCCATAGGATCCCATGTATGAAAAGTCTTCATATCTGATAATCCCAAAATTCGAATTATATTGCAATGTACTATTACCTGTCCCATTATATCTGTGAAAAGATTTAGTTAATCCGATAACATTATAAATAGTATCAGTACGTGACCAATCATAAGTTTTATTTGAACAACTGTTCGAAGAGCCAGCTGTCATTGCAAGACTATCGATTAATTTTTCTCGGAAATAATAAGAACATGTATTTGCTGAATCAAAAGCATAAATGCTTTGAGTTGCTGTATCGAATCGCACCCAT
>CAIUQV010000289.1 GCA_903901375.1 uncultured Ignavibacteriota bacterium | reverse complement strand
TAAAGATTTTATTAAAATTGATAAATTGTTTTTAGGTAAAGATTATATTAATGCCTAAACTTTATTCATCCGAGATAATAAGAAAAGTTCTTCAGAAAATTGGTTTTTTGTTAGTATCTCAAAAAGGGTCACACGCAAAATTCCGAAATCATACAGGGAGAACTGTAATACTGCCAATGAATAAAAAAGAGATCCCAATAGGTACCTTCAGAAGTATTTTAAGGCAGGCAGGTATAGACACAGAAGCTTTCGAAAATAACTTATAACACTTTCAATTGATTTACGGATTATTTCAAGATATTCATTAAAGTATTTTAGTAAATTTAAATTTCAGATTTTATTAGCACTTTTAGTTATTATAAAATCATAAGTTTATTGGTTTAAGACGGGAATTATTGAATTAGTTTAGAAGTAAAATCTTACATTTCATCTTTCATTATCACGTATAATGAAAAACACATGTTTAAGAACATTATTTACATTGCTTTTACCTGTAAAATCAACTAATTTTAACGTTTGTTTTAATAATTATATAAATTTTAAATTCTAAAGGAGTTGTTCGAGTAATGACAACAAAACAAAAGTCGACACATGGTACCGGCGTTATGAATAAAATGCGCGATAGTATGCCATACATTATAGTTTTCCTGATAATAGCCTTCGTCGGTCTTATAGTTTTTGAATGGGGTATGAATTATCTCGGAATGAGAGGCGGCGACAGACAGGTATTCGGTAAAGTTAACGGTGAAGAGATTACGTACCAGCAGTATGAACAGATGCTTCAGCAGCAGCTTGAGCAGATGAGGCAGCAAAACGGCGGAAAAGATGTAGACGACGCAACCCTCGAACAATTAAAAGAGCAGGTCTGGAATTCGCTTGTACAGCAGACGCTAACAAAACAGGAAATCAACAGGCTTGGCATCACAGTATCTGATAACGAAATTCTTGATTTTATTTACAACCGTCCCGAACAGCTTCCCGAGCCGATTAAAAGAAACTTTATAGATTCTACGGGTGTGTTCAATACTGATTTTTATCAGCAGGCACTCGGAATGAAAACCAAGGAAGCAACACAGTTCTGGAATCAGGTAGAAGCATACATGAGAGAAGTCCTGCTTTCTGATAAACTTCAGACTTACATCACGGCTTCTGTACTTGTTACGGAAGACGATGTACTTCAGAAATACAAGGACGATAACATCAAAGCAAGTTTCAAATATGCATTTCTTGACGTTAATACTGTAACAGATACAACTCAGTTCCTTGTATCAGATGATGAGATGAAAACTTATTATAACGAACACAAAGATGAATTCAAACAGGAAGAAGCAGTTAAATTTAAATATGTTGTATTCTCTGATGCACCAACGATAGACGATTCCAATTCTATAAAGAAACAGATGGAGTTTCTTGTAAAGGATGTAAAGAATTCGAAACTTGAAGACTCAACATTAATCAAGCTTGTGAACGACAATTCATCAGCTCCTTTCAAAGCTGATTTTCAGAAACCAAACCAGATTGGTCAGTCAGGTAAGAATGCACTAAACTTCTTATTTGGTGCCAAACCGGATGAAACATCTGGTTTGATAATTGACCAGGACGGGTATAAAGTTTTAAGACTTCTTGAAACAAAAGAAGGTGAAGATTTATACGTAAATGCATCACACATACTTATTAATTTCGGAACAGATACAGCAGCAGCAAAGAAACAGATAGAAGATATTTTAAAACGTGCAAAGAGCGGAGAAGCATTCGATAAGATCGCATTCGAAGTATCTCAGGATCCGTCGGCAAAGCAGAACAGCGGTGACCTTGGCTGGTTTACAAAAGGTGCTATGGTAAAGGAATTTGAAGAAGCTTCAATGAACGGAAAAGTGGGAGATATCGTAGGACCAATTAAAACACAGTTCGGATATCACATAATAAAGATAAAAGATAAATCGAGAAAAGAATTTAAGTTTGCTGAAATAAAGAAACCTGTTACTGCAGGACAGAGAACAAAAGACATTGCCAGAAAGAAAGCACAGG
>CAIUQV010000288.1 GCA_903901375.1 uncultured Ignavibacteriota bacterium | reverse complement strand
TGGTATTTTTAAATTTAATCAAAGTTTAAGATTGAGTATATTAAGAACTTTGCAATTAAAACGGAAGAATTGAAATTAGATGCTTTATTCGTAGCTACTCATCCCGATGATATTGAAATTACTTCTGCGGGAACTGCTATAAAACTTATTAAAGATGGTAAAAAAGTCGGTATTGTTGATTTAACTAAGGGTGAATTAAGTACAAGGGGTAATTTAAAAACACGGAAAACTGAGACTGAGAATGCCAGCAGGGTTATGGGAATTCATTACAGGAAAAACCTTAACCTGAAAGACGGTAACATTCAAAATACACACGCTAACCGTCTGAAACTTATTAAGATTATACGCGAAACAAGGCCCGATATACTTTTCGCTCCTTATGAATCGGACAGGCACACAGACCATATAAACGCAAGCAGCTTTATACGCGAGAGTGCATTTCAGTCGGGGCTTAGAAAAATACTGACGGGCAAAGAAAAAGCATTCAGACCTAAACATGTTTTTTACTACCGTCACGCTTATGATTTTCAGGCATCATTTATAGTCGATATCAGCGATGTCTTTAATCAGAAAATGAAAGCAATAGAATGTTACAAGTCGCAGTTTTTCAGTCCTTCAAAAGTATCGAAGAAAGAGCCCGAAACATTCATCAGCTCAAAGCTTTTCTGGGAAGACCTTGTCACAAGAGCAAGATTTTTCGGGTTTAAGATTGGAGCTGAATTCGGAGAGCCGTTTTATTGTTATGAAGATATAAAGATTTCCGCTAAAAACTTATTTGAAATATAATCATGGATATTAAAAAGAAAAAGATACTTGTGTTTGACCTTGAAGTCGCTCCGTATGATTTTGATACATATTACGACGAAGAGACAAAAGAGTACTTAATAAAGTTTGCAAATACAGAAGAAGAAAAGTTAAAGGCAATTGAAGGACTTGTTTTCACTCCCTTCACTTCTCAGATTGTCGCAATCGGTATGATGGACTATAATAAAAGGGAAGGTGCCGTGCTTGTAAACGCACCGAAAGAAACAGCCCTGGACTCTTCTTCCAAACTTGCGTCTGAAAAATTGCTCGATTATGATATTCCAAAACCTGAAGAAGGAACAGAAAGTGAAAAGATTTACAATGAGCAGAATCTTGAAAAGCTGACGTATCTTTGTGGTTCAGAAAAAGAAATTATTGAAATGTTCTGGAAGAAGATTAAGCACGAAGGATACAATATGTTCGTAACGTTCAACGGAAGGGAATTTGACTGTCCGTTCATTATGCTCAGGACTTTTCTGATGAAATCAAGACCTACTTACAATCTGATGAGCGGTACTGATTTTAACATAAAGGGTTACCACACAGACCTTATGAAGGAACTTACATTCAATAAACATTCTCCGACTGGAGCACGCAGGAAATTCTCTCTCGACTTCTATTGCAAACAGCTTGGAATACCAAGCCCGAAAGCAGACGGAGTGAAGGGTGATATGGTAAAAGACCTTTATGAGAATAAAGAATATCAGACGATTGCCGACTATTGTTTCGGCGATGTAGTCGCCACGGGTAATTTATTTAACCTTTGGAGTAAATACTTAGATTTTAACAATTCATAAAAATATAAACAGGAGATAAAATTAATGAAACCGAATCAAATGCAGGGAATGCTGAAACAGGTAAAGAAAATGCAGGAACGTATGGACCAGATACAGGCCGAACTTGAAAATAAAATTCTGACTGAAGAATCAGGCGGCGGTATGGTTAAGGTTACTATTAACGGTAAAAGTGTTATTCAGAAAATTGAAATCGAAAAAGAAGTTCTTGCTTCAGGCGATACCGAAATGCTTGAAGACCTTTTAATTGCTGCGTGCAACAAGGCATTCGAAAGTTCACAAAAACTCTCTTCGGATGAAATGGGTAAAGCGACTGCCGGAATGATTCCTAACATTCCCGGACTGAATTTAGGATTTTAAGTATGCTGAACATATCAGATACTCTTGAAACTCTCGTTACAGAGCTTACAAAACTGCCCTCTATAGGCAGGAAAACAGCTCAGCGTCTTGCTATGTTTCTTATTAAACAGCCGAGAGAAGAAGTTGAAAAACTTTCTCAGGCTTTGATCGAAATAAAGGATAAGATAAAGTTCTGTAAAACCTGCTGCAATATTACGGAGGATGAAATATGTAAGATCTGCAGTTCCGATAAACGCAGCAGTACTTCAATCTGTGTTGTCGAAGAACCTCAGGATGTTTATGCCATAGAAAAGACTAATGAATACAAGGGGCTTTACCATGTTTTGCACGGAAGAATATCTCCGCTTGACGGCATAGGCCCGAATGATATCAGAATAAAGGAACTTCTCTACAGGCTTGAAGATGATGAGAATAATAAAATTTCCGAGATAATGCTTGCTCTGAATCCTACAGTTGAAGGTGAAACCACTATCCTGTATCTTAGCAAAATAATCAAACCGCTCGGAATTAAAGTAACACGAATTGCTAGAGGAATTCCTATCGGTTCAGATATTGAACTGACAGACCAGGTAACTCTTGCAAAAGCAATCGAAGGAAGGGTAACTATTCTTTAATAGATAATAAACTATGTCCGAAAAGAACTGGTACGAAAAATGGTTTTCAAATAAATACTACCTCGAAATCTACAGTCACAGAGATGAGAAAGAGGCACGGGATATAATAAATCTCATTCAACGATATGTACCACTGAGTTGCAATGCTGATGTTCTGGACGTATGCTGTGGTGCTGGAAGGCATTCACTGGAACTTGCAAGACGTGGTTATAACGTTACCGGTTTTGACTTATCTTCTTACCTGGTTTCTCAGGCAAATAACAGTTTGAAAAGTGCAGAAGAATTAAACCTGAATGTTAAGTTTCTGATTAAGGATATGAAAAACTTTTCATTCGGAAATTCTTTCGATATGGCAATAAACGTATTTACCAGTTTCGGATATTTTGAATCCGATGAGGATAATTTCAACGTTTTTGAGAATGTTCATAATTCCCTGAAGCAGGGCGGATATTTCGTCTTTGACTTTATTAATCCCGATAAACTGAGAAAATCACTCGTAAGTTTATCGGAAGATGTATACGAAGGCGTTAAGGTAGTCCAGAAGCGATACATCGAAAATAAATTTGTGTTCAAGGATATTTACATCGGTGATGATAAGTATACCGAACGATTGAAACTTTATGACACTGATGATTTAGATGCGGTTTTCAGTAAAACAGGTTTCGATGTGTTATATAAATTCGGTGATTATTACGGCAATACTTTTGACAGGGAAAATTCAGGAAGAATGGTGTACATTTGCAGAACAAGATAATGAAACACACTGCAGTCATACTGATTGTTTTATACTTCGGAATATCAGTCTATTCCTGTTCACTGCGTGATGCGGAAACACCTGTAACTTCCCGTTCGACTTACATTCCGCCAACTTCACCTGACCTTGTGATGATAAACCTTCAGTATTCAGTAATCGAAAAAGATATTAATAATTACCTTAAATGCTTTGTGGATACAAGCTATTCTCCGAGAAGGTATACATACGAGCCTGATGTAGCTTCAGGAATTCAATATCCGATTTTCAGGTTCTGGAATATCTCAAATGAGAAAACATATTTCACAAGTTTGCTCAGCAACACAGACCCTGCGGCAACGTCAAACCTTTTCTTCACCGAAGGCAATCTGAATACTTTTTCCGATACTGCTTTCTACGACGCAAAGTACCTTCTTTACGTAGACCACAGGAATACTTCTGTTGCTAAAACACTGAAAGGTAAAATAAGGCTTATACTTTCTGCGGATTCTCGAAACCTCTGGTCTGTTCACAGATGGATTGACATAAAATCCGATAATAACGATACTACCTGGAGCGTGCTGAGAGCAAACTTCAGTAACTGATTATTTTAGCTCAATACATATTACACAATTGAAAGTTTTTAATTTCATTCTTATCTTGCTGTAAGAAGAATCTTAAATGAGAAAATATTATATCTTAATATTGCTTTTAGTAACCGTAATTTTCGCATCCTGTGAAAATATTTTCTCG
>CAIUQV010000287.1 GCA_903901375.1 uncultured Ignavibacteriota bacterium | reverse complement strand
TTTACAGCATCTGTTAAGTCAGTAACTATTAAACCAAGAGATTCAAATTTCTTGCTGTTCAATTCACTCTGGTCTTTATTATTTCCGGGTATTTCAAGATTATTACTAATATCATTCGATTTAGGTTTAAGTTTGACTGCAACATCCATAGTTTTTCCGTCCCTGAATACTTTCAGAGTAGCGGTTTCACCCGGTCTTTTTGAACCTATAATTGTTTGTAGCTCATTTGCAGCATTAACTTCTTTTCCATCTACAGTGAAAATGACATCACCAGTCTTCAGCCCTGCATCATCACCTGCACCGCCTTTAATAACGTTTTGAATCAGAACACCTTTTGCAACGTCGAGTCCGAGTCCTTTTGCTTCTTTTGAATCTACATCTTTAATGGAAACTCCTATATAACCTCTTTCAATTTTACCATTTTTAATCAGTTCTGAAGCAACATTCTTAGCGATATTCATGGGGATAGCAAATCCATAACCCTGATAATATCCTGTTGTAGTTTTAATGGCAGCATTGATTCCGATTACAAGTCCGTTAATATCTACAAGAGCACCACCGCTGTTACCGGGATTGATAACTGCATCTGTCTGTATAAAATTATTAATGGCATAGCTATTACCATCGATGTTAATGTTTCTGCCGAGAGCGGAAACTATACCTGCAGTTACAGTATTATTTAATCCCAGGGGATTACCAATTGCAAGAACCCATTGCCCGACATGAACATCATCTGAATTCCCGACAGAGCTTACTGCGAGATTATCAGCTTCAATTTTAATTACTGCAATATCTGTGTTAGGGTCTGTACCAATCAGCTTTGCAGTGAATTCTCTTTTATCGCTTAATATAACTTTAATACCCTTATCTGCAGCGTTTGAAACAACATGATTGTTTGTAATAATATAACCGTCTTTACTTATAATAACTCCGGAACCGGATCCATGCTGCGGGGCATTATCCGGCATCTGCATATCAGGTCCGAAGAAGAACTGAAAATTCTGGTCTTCGTTTGATTTCTGTTTTGTGTTTCCCGTAACGTCTATAAAGACAACAGAAGGAGTAACGGTTTTGGATATTTCCACAAAAGCGTCGTTCAGACCTTTGAGGTCATTACTTGTTTGTACAGGTGGAGCCGTTTTGAAATCAATTTGTGAATTAGCAACCAAAGATTTTACGTTGCTGAAATTTACAACAAGCACAGCTCCGAATGCCAATGCGAATACCAATAAAAATGCACTCGCGAAAATTACTTTTTTTGACATAATTGTATTTATCTCCTTTTTTGTTAAATTAAAAAAGTGTAATCGTATTTACTTATAATGTTTATTGTTTAATTCATCAATAATCTGATTGCTCTTCGAGAATCCGTATTTTCCGATACTCGTCATAAAGTGGTATTCGTAAGCATTCTGAATTTGTTTCACTAATTCAGAATCTGCTTCAAAAGAATTTAATTCTTCAAACGTCATACTGCTGAGTTTGTCAATATAATTTCTTTTTTTATTGTCGAAGAACATATTACTCTTATTACTATTATCTTTTATAACAAAATTATTTACATCAGAATTTCGTGATTGAATGTTAAGAGGATCAATACCCTGAATAATGGAAAACTTAATCTGATACAGAAGCATTATTGCACTAAAGTTGTTTCCGGCAGAATTGAGACTGTATAGTGCATGACGCAGTAAATAAAAGACTTCCTTGCTTACATCGTATTCATACATCATTTTTGAAGTAAGTTCTACAAGCTTATAAGCAATCATAAGTTTATCAAACTCAGACTTGATACCGGAAAAAGAAGAAATGCATTCAGCAGAAGGTATAAACTGCAAGTCTCTGTTATCCTTTTTTGTAAAAATAACATTGACATGGTTCATATTTTCAAAAACTCCGCCAAGTTTTGATTTATTATTTCTAACCCCTTTAACTATTGCCGAGAATTTTCCTACTTCTTCAGAGAATAATGTTATAATTTTACTCGAATCACCGTACTTAAAACCACTGAGAATAAATGCGTCAGTTTTAAGAGTATTCATACGAGTTTATTGCAAAAATAAATTATAAAGAAACAGAATCAAAATGTGTTAAATCCCTGAATTCCTGAAACCTTTTCATAATCAAATCTTTAGATAAATCTCTTATACCGTCAAGTGAAAACTTTTCAACAGCAAGAGAAGCCATTACACTACCGTAAACTATAGCAAGTTTAAGGTTAGCAGGGGAGATATCTCTTGTTTTTGCAATCCACCCCATAAAACCACCTGCAAATGTATCGCCGGCACCCGTCGGGTCAAAAACTTTTTCAAGAGGGAATGCAGGTATGGTAAATAGGAAATCATTGGTTATTAACATTGCTCCATGTTCTCCCTTTTTAATAATAAGCATTTTAGGTCCCATTTTAAAAATCTTTTTTGCTGCAACGATTAAATTGTTTTCTTCAGCGAGCATTTTTGCTTCTGAATCATTTATAACCATCATATCTACTAGTTTCATCGTTTCCTTTAATGCAGCAAGTTTACCTTCAATCCAGAAATTCATAGTATCTATCATTACAAATTTAGGTTTGTCTAATTGCAAAATAACTTTCTTTTGAATTTCGGGATTTACGTTACCGAGACATACAAAATCACTTGAATTAAAATCCGCAGGAATAACCGGATCAAAATCTTCAAATGCGTTTAATTCAGTAGTTATTGTATCCCTGTTGTTCATATCAGTGTGATAAACTCCATGCCAGTGGAAAGTTTTCTTGATTTTTGAAATCTCCAAACCTTTTGTATTAATTCCTTTGGACTTCAGAAATTCTATTTCAGAGGAAGGGAAGTCAGTACCGACAATTCCAACAAGTCTGACATCGTTTATGAAATAACTTGCAGTAGTAGAAATAAAAGTAGCTGAGCCACCTAAAGTGTATTCAGCTTTACCGAAAGGTGTTTCAATTGTATCAAGTGCTAATGAACCAATTACCAGTAAACTCATTTTAAGATATTTAAGTTTTATAATGTATGCAAAATAATTCTTAATTTCATAAAGAAAAATGCTAATGTTTAAATAAATTTCAATTTGTTTATATAATCACTATTTTTGGTTAAATAAAATCAGAATAAATGGATAAAACAGACGAAATACAACCACAAGGACAAATTAATATCGAGCTTGGAGAAAAAGAGGCTGAAGGTCATTATTCAAATCTTGCAATAATTTCTCATTCAGGAGCAGAATTTATACTGGATTTCACAAGAATATTTCCCGGAATACCTAAAGCTAAGGTACATTCAAGGATAATTATGACACCTCAGCACTGTAAAATGTTATTAAATCTGCTTAAAGATAATCTGGATAGATATGAGGCAAGTTATGGTGATATTAAGTTATTCAATTCAGGCAATGATAATGCTTTCGGATTTCAGGTACCAATGAAGCCTACAGATGAAAAAGTGAATTAATTTTTGTTTAATCTGTAAAAATTAAACAAAGATACTCCAAGAAAGATTATATTAGCAGACCAGGCAGTCAATACAGGGTTCATATCTCCATTATATCCGAATACCTGAGAAATCTTAACAAAACCAAGGTATATAAAACTTACAATAAGACTAATACCAAAATGCAGAGCAGCGCCAGCCTTTCTGTTATTTGATGAAATTGATACCCCGAAAATAATGGTTATTATACTTGCAAATGGAAAGGAAATAATTGAATAATAATCTACTTTCTCTTTTGCAGCATCTTGTCCATTAGTTTCAAGATTATCTATAAAAGACTTGAATTCCGTAAGCTCTAGCTCTTCCGGGCGAAGCCTTTTTTTCTCAATTTGCTCAGGTTCAAGGTTTATTTTTTCAAATCCGGATATTTCACTTAAATTCTGACTATTTACAACACTCAGAGATTCACGGTCCTGAAAATTGAAAGTTCTTATGTAACCTTTTTCAATTTTCCAGTCTTTATTTGCAGAATCCCATTTCATGTTAACTATATCGAGTCTTTTTGTAACTTTCTGAAGTGTATCAGGATTGAAAATCTGTATTAAAGTGTTTCCACAGCTTCTTTCCGTTTTATTGTAGTAATTTATGATAATTACGCGATTTACCTTATCCTGAATATAGATATTTTGTGTAACATCAGAAATTAAATTCCTGCCTAATATGGTTCTTTCAAAATTATATTTCTGCTGGTTTGCTTTTGGTACAATCCAACCGTTAAAATATATAGAAAATCCTGTAATTATGCTTCCAAAGAGTAAAATTGGAAGTAAATAGCGATATATAGAGATTCCAGCTGATTTCATTGCAGTAAGCTCAGAATAATTCACAAATCTACTTACCGTAAAAAGGGAAGCTAGGAGCATTCCTATAGGTGTAATAAGTTTCAAAATATCAGGAATAAAAAAGGCGTAATACTGAGAAAGCTGAAGAATGGTTAATTTCTTATCAATAAATCTATCCATATTCTCGAAGAGGTCAACAAGAATGAAAATGATGACAAAGCAAAATAAGCCAAAAACTAAATTGACAATGAAATGTCTTAATATATATCTATCTAATAATCTCAATTTTATTAATAATACAAAAATAACTTTAGAAATGAGAATAAACAACTTATAAAGTACAAATACATAAAAATGAATATATTCAGACGATTAAATGTTAATAATGTAGTTGTATAATATATATTATGTAAAGTACTGTAGGTATTATTATGTTAATAATATCAAATTATTTATGGCCATATAAATCC
>CAIUQV010000286.1 GCA_903901375.1 uncultured Ignavibacteriota bacterium | reverse complement strand
TTATTAATATTGAAACAAAATGAAATGCTGAAATAGTTCAACTATCTCCGGTATCGGATTAATTTTTAAAGGAATGAAGTAATAAAAAAAGGGCTGAATAGCTTCAGCCCTTTGAAAATGTTAATTATTTTCCGTCCATAGCTGCCTTAAGAGACTCAAGGTCTTTTGCTATCTTTATTCCCGGAAGTTTAACTACCGAACCAATCTGAGCAATGAAACTACCCTGCACTTCACCAGTTTTATAGGTTGTGAAACCAATTCTGTATAATCCCATTACAAGTGCCTTTGAAGGATTACTTGTTTCGCTGGAAATACGCATCTGGGAGTTGTACTTTTTGCCCGATGGCTGAGCAGGTAAATCACCCGTATCATCATTCTGGGCATACATTTTCCAGTTTGCAGACTTTGCATTAGCAACAAAGTTTGAATCATTTGTTATTACGTCAGCTCTTTCAAAAGAAATCCAGGTATCAAAGTATTTCTTTCTCTCATTAAAGTTAGCTGAATAGTCTTCCATAACAAAATCTTCTTTACCCGGGCTGAGGTAACTTGGAATTGGAGAAACCATTCTGATACCAATTTCAGGTGCAGCAACAGGAATCCATAAATAAAGATAATAGTACTTTTTGCCGTCTCTTTGTTCATCAGGGACAGAACCTTCTTTTATATAACCAAAATAACTTACAACATCAAGATAAGGAATTCTGATTTCCTGACCGAAGACTGATTTCTTACCAAGGTCTGCATCAAAGGATGGCAGCTTTTGTGCATTTATACCTTTAATAAAGAACAATGTTAACAATAAGAATAAAAGTGTTTTTTTCATAATGTGAAATTTAAATTTGTTTCCCTACTCTTCAGGCTTTTCAGATACGCCATGTTTTTTAAAGTGGTTTTCTGTCTCCACTATATAATTCTGCTACAAAGTTAGAAATAAAACATTAATTAAACAACGCATCTTTCTTTCAAATGCCAATTTCTATATCATATTTATCGAGAAGTCCGGCGGCACCAGACATCGAAAACTTAGCTTTCTTAATACGGTTATTTTCCGAATCAATTGAAAAATTGTACGATGTACGAAAGTCAGTTTTTTCAAGTACAGATTTCTCGAATACTGCACGTAATAAATCACACTTATCGAAAACCGAACCTGTCAAATCACAATCTGTGAAGTCGGCTTCGTGTAGAATTGAATTTATAAAATTGGTCTTCCTTAGTTTTGTTTTATAAAAAGATGAATGTTTGAGTGTACAGTTTTCAAAACTAAAAGATAATCCGAATTCATTACAATGCTCAAAATGAAGTCCAAGCATTTTACATCCGACAAAACTTATATCCCGAAGTGTTGTCAGATTCAATTTTGCCAAGCTCAGGTTACATCCTTTGAACCGGCAATCCACAAACCTGATTCCTGAAAGATCGGAATTTGCAAAATTGTAGTTTGTAAACCGGCAGTTTTCGTAATCCCCTTTTCCCGGCGGACTAGCCTCAAAATCTATTTTATCAAAAGTCTTTTCAGTAAAGTATACTTCTTCCATTACTCACTCAGCCCTCTTCCCGGATTCACTACTCACCATTTTTTTCATTATATCAGTGCATTTTCTGCCCGCGTCGTCGTTGCCAAGCCCTATAAACCATGTCCCGCGCCGGCTTGAACGGAAAAGGAAACCGAACATTTCAACACCAGTTTCTTCTATCATCTTTCCGAGTTCGGAATCTTTCCATTCGCGGACTTCGGCAACGTCTTTCCACTGAGCAACCCCAACTCCATCTTCTACTTTATCGGTAAATATACCAAAGAATAAATAACTTTTTGTAATACAGATCTCTGTATAATCAGTTTTGATTCTGCCAAGAAATCCTTTCTTCTTGTTTGTGGTCTCAAAGCAATTAAGTATTTCGCTTTCTACGTCCCCGAGTTTGTATTCTTCTGCAAATGCATGAATGTTTTTCGTGAACGAAGGTTTCATTTCATCAAATCTACGTTCAGAGGTTGAACGTGTGTACTCGCTTTTTTTCATAGTGTTTTGATTGAACCGTTTAATTTACTATTTAACGACATTATCTTTTAGCTTAACAAACAGGACTTCACATGCATTATCGTTACACCTTGTTATCTGGAGCAGTCCCCCTGTTATTGCCGCCTTGATTTTATGAACTGTCAAAGCATCCCCGCCAACTACTAGTGCTACCATTTTCATCAGATGTTCTTTTGTGAAGGATTCCAGTCGTTCCGAAGCATCTTTTGTCAACGACAGAAGAAGTTTCTTCTTATCTTCAGTCTGCTGTTCTGTTACAGGCATTGTTTCAAGTTCGAGAGGCACGTACTGAGTTTTATCTATAACAATTCTTGAATCTTTATCTGAATTAAATTCTTCAAACATCGAACTGAAATAGACTATAGTTTCATTATCTTTGAGTTGAATTTCCGAAACTCTAACAGTATCGATATAATTAATAAGGTACAATCCATCCTTAATCTTATTTTGAGAATAAGCAGAAGTGTACATAAGAAGCAAAAATAGAATAAGTGTTGTTAATTTTTTCATAGCGATAAAAAGTTGTACAAAAGTACAAATAATCTATTTCACTTAAAAGTCTTCCTGTATTTTTGTTGTTAAAAAAAGGCAGGAAACTTCAGTTATCCTGCCAATTTAAGTTAATTGACGTGTGCATTCAAAAACCATATATTGTTATATAAGTTGATTTATTTAATCATCAACATTTTCTTTGTTTCTGTATATTGCGAGGTCTGCATTTTATAGTAATAAATTCCACTGGAAAATCCTCCGAAATCAAATTCAATATTGTAAATTCCTGCAGCCAGATATCCGTTTTGCATAACTGCAACTTCTTTTCCTAATGAATTATATAGCGATACCTTTACAACTTCATTCTTCGGAATAGAAAATTTTATGTTAGTACTCGGGTTAAAAGGATTAGGATAATTCTGCCATAATGCATAACTCTCAATTTTTTTGCCTGTGGGATTTATTCCAATAGAACCCGTGATATTACCTTTAGTTGCCTGTTGAATTACAGAATTTCTCAACAAGCTTTCCCTTTTATAAACGTAAGTTACAAATTCGCAATTTGCAGGAACCCAGTTTGAATCGAGGGGATAAGTGAATGTTTTTGTTATTACCTGATTCTGATTCCAGGTACCATTTATCAGAGGTTCACCATCATAGCCGTTTGCCATACTTCGTATTACCCAGTCGTGTTCAAAATTCATATTCATTGCATTGCATGGTCCTTCTGTCTGATATGAGATAAGGTTGTTTTCACAATAGACAAAATTAATTCTGTACTCTCCAGAGAGAGTCTGCTCTGCCTTTGCATTAATCGTAACAGTAAACATACGGGTAGCGGGGTTGTACGATTTGGAAATAACCGTAAGCTCAACCGGAGAAACACCGAAATTATTATACCTGTATGCGACAGAATCCCTGTAATGGACATAATCGGTATAATGCCAGAAACTTCTGTCAACAAAAGACATAGGTGCACTGAAACCGAGTTCGGCACCAATCAATGAATCTTTGATTTGCCATCCAAAGTAATTTGCATAAGGGTCTGCAGGATTTCTGATAGTTCCGTGCATTGCGAGTATAATCGTCTGTGGATATTGAATTAATGTAGAAACACGCAATAGAGAATCCATGCATCCGCAATACTGGCAAGTATTTGAAGTAGTGAATTCAATTAAAACTCTTCTTGGAGAAGCGTTTAAGTTAATAGCAATTAATGATAAAAATACGAGTAAAACAAATAGTTTTTTCATAACGCAGTTATTAAGTTCATTATAGAATAAGCAAGATTTATGCCAAAAGGAAAACGTTAATTCTGTTTGTTAAAAAGTGAATTGTGTTTAGGGAAAATCTGTTCGATTCTCAAAATGAGACTTATTTTCTCAAATTGAAACAATTGAATTTAGAAAGATCGTATGATATTGCTATAACAGAAAATAAGAAAATATATCTTTATTTATTTAGAACCTTAATGAAAGGCAGCTTAGTCCGCCGTCGAGTTTTTGAAACTCCGAGACATTAATAGTAATGGTTTGATATCCAGCATTTTCAATAAGTAATTTAGTTTTAGGAAATCCTTCCGGGACGATAACATAACCGTTAACCCAAAGAGAATTTGCAGCATAAGCTTCATTTTCTTCGACTGTGATATGGGAAAACTCTGAAAACACAGGATTATTTATAAATTCACCGCTGACAAGTAAGTTATTATTCTCCAGATAAGACAGACCTGTTTTAAGATGCAGCATTGTGTTCAAAGGCACTTTTGTACCATCCATTCCATACTTCCGGAGTATGTTTATGAGTTGTTCTGCGCCTTCGTGATTTGTTCTTTCTGATATACCGATGTAAAAATAGTTTCCTGCCATCATCACATCGCCTGCATCGAGAGTACCGGGAGAATATATTTCTTCTATGTTACTGAAAAATTCCTTCAGCACTTCATGCATGAAAATCTTTTCTCCGTTTCTCTCAGGTGCACCGGGATTAGTGATAACTGCAAACTTTGATGTACAGAGAGCAGCATCCTCGATAAAAGTAGAATCCGGGAAGTCGTTTAGAGATTCAAGAACAGTAACATTCAACCCGCACTCTTTCAGAGCACTGATGTATTGCAAATGCTGTTCGAGAGCTTTTGAATAATCGGGCTTACCTAAATTTGCAGAAGTAATTCCGTTAACCATATCGGGACACGGTTTTCTGACTATAGCATTCGTGAATTTTCTTTCCAAACTAATTGTCATACGATTTAGGGACTTTTGGGTCTGTAATAATAATGTAATCGCCAAGATGTTTGAACTTATCCCAGTCAATCTTTGGGAAAGTATCATCAGAGCCTGAAGATATAACAAGTACTTTTGCTTCAGGGCTGTACTTTTTAAGCTGTTCGACAACAGCAAATCTTTCATCGCTATGAAAACGTCCGTTTACCTGGAATATTTTCTGACCTGGATTCTTTGCAAGGTACTCTGATATTGAATATGCCATAGTAGCATCCCAAAGAGACTGTCCCATAATAAAACTGTAACCCGGCGGCATAGGTGGAGCCTTGATCTTAGAAGTATCTTTTGATGAAGAAGTATCGTGAGCAGTTTCCATAAGTTTCTCGTAGTACTTTCCGCTCGCAGTGTCATAAGGAAGCGGTGCAAAAAACTTTTTGGAATCTTCGGGTAACTGCATTAAAGCAGACTGGCCTTTCCTGCTGGCAAGACTTGTGTAACGTCCTGGTGCATTTGCGCAAACAACATCGAGTTTACTCGACTTCGCAAATTCAACCATTGGTCTGTAGTCTTTGTAATTACCCCAGACACGTGCATCCTTTTTGAAATTCTTCTCGCGTACAAAGTCCTTAAGGTATTCATTCATAACAGTCTGGACATCCCTTTCAAACATTTCCATAGAAAGCGTAACACTGCTATTATATTTAAAGTACAATTCTTCGAGCATTTTATACTCAAGGAAATGCGTAACGGAATCGTTGTGCTCTTCACCATAGAAAAGTACATCGCAATCATTCATATCATCAGCAATCTGCGAAAGTGTGACCTCTTTAGCATCCTTAACGGAGTAAATTTTATAGTTCTTTTCAGTTACCTGTGCGAAAGAGTGCACACTGAATACAAAAAATACACAGATAAAAAGTGTTTTGCTTATGCTCATTCCAAAATTCAATTTTAAAACATTAAAAATAACATTAATCGAAATTATATACAATATAACTTATCGAAAAATACAAACGAAAAAGGGCTGAATTACTTCAGCCCCCCTTATGTATTTCTTACTTATTAATATATTATTTCTGTTCTTCTGCCTTCTTCTTTTCGTAGTCGGCAATGATTTTTGTTTCGACTTCTTTTGGAACGTCCTCGTAGTGCGAGAACTTTCTTGTGTAAGTTCCGCGACCCTGAGTGAAGGAACGGAGTTTAGAAGAATATCCGCTCATTTCGGAAAGAGGAATATGACACTTGATAACCTGAAGTCTTCCTTCGGATTCCATACCAAGAATCTTACCTCTGCGTGAGGATACGTCGCCTGAGACGGCACCCATAAACTCTTCAGGGAAGAATATTTCAACTTCGTAAACAGGTTCGAGGATTACAGGGTTTGCATCCTTAAAACCTTTACGGAATGCCTGTGAAGCTGCAAGCTTGAATGAAAGTTCGTCTGAGTCAACGTTATGATAAGAACCGAAATGCAGAGTAACCTTAACGTCGATAACCTTACAACCGATTAAAACGCCAGACTGCATAGTTTCGATGATACCTTTTTCAACTGCGGGGATGAACCTTCCAGGAATGACACCGCCAACGATAGCATCAACGAATTCAAAACCTTCACCGCGTGGTTTAGGTTCGACGTTTATAACGACGTGACCGAACTGACCTTTACCGCCTGTTTGTTTCTTGTGTCTGTATTCGATATCTGTTGCTTTCTTTCTGATAGTTTCCTTATAAGGAATCTTTGGTTCTGAAAGAATAACTTCGAGTCCGTATTTATTTTTCATACGGCTGATGATTGTGTTAATGTGAATTTCTCCCTGACCGTGAATAATAGTCTGACTGATTTCAGGGTCGTAATTCATAATGAATGTCGGGTCTTCTTCGTGGAAAGAGTGAAGAGCAGTACCGAGTTTATCTTCCTCACCTTTTCTGGCGGATGCGATAGCAAGCGACATATTCGGGAGCGGGAATTTAATCGGCTCAAGAACTACTGGGTACGATTTTGAACAGAGTGTATTATTAGTGTGAGAATCTTTTAACTTTACTACGCCAGCAAAATCGCCGGTAATAACTTCAGGAATTTCCTTTCTGTCTTTACCGTTCATTGTGTATGTCTGTGCAAGACGTTCGGCTTTTCCTGTAGCTTCGTTTATTAAGTCCATACCCGGGTTTACTTTTCCGGAATAAACTCTGAAGAAAGAAAGTTCACCAATATTCTTTTCGGAAATTGTTTTAAAGATAAACAGAACAGGGTTTCCGTTTACGTCAGGTTTTACTTCAACTACTTCTTCGCTATGCGGTCTGTGACCTTTTTCAGGATGTCTGTCGACAGGCGATTCAGTATATTCAGCAATAAAATCCATTAAAGGTTTTATACCAACATTTGTTGAGGCAGAGATACAGAAGACCGGGAAGAGTTTTCTTTCCTTCATACCGAGTCTGAGACCCGATGCGATTTCTTCCTCTGATAAAGAACCTGTATCGAAGAACTTTTCCATAAGTGCATCGTCTTCAGATGCTACTGCTTCGACGAGTTTCTGATGGTATTCGTCTGCCTGGTCTTTCAGGTTAGCAGGAATATCTTCTGTAGTATAGTCACCTTTCCCGTCTGTAGTAAATTTATACATCTTCATTTTAATAACATCGACTACAGAATTAAAACCAATTCCGTGATTTACTGGGAACATTGCGACGGCTACCTGCGAACCGAAACTCTCAACGAGCTGGTCAACGGTTGCTTCGAATGTTGCGTTTTCAGTATCGAGTTTATTAATGACAAAAGCTATATTATTGTTGTATTCTTTAGTATGTTTAAAGCAAGCTTCTGTTCCGACTTCAACTCCTTTGAAAGAATCAACTACCATCAGAGCTGTTTCAGTAACCCTTAAAGATGATTTAACCTCACCGACAAAATCCATAAATCCCGGAGTGTCGATAATGTTAAACTTAATCTTTTCATCTTTAGAATTTTTCCAGTAACAGTTTAAAAGGGAGGAATTGATAGACATCTGTTTTTCAATCTCATCTTTATGGTAATCGCTAACGGTGTTTCCTTCTTCAATTTTTCCGAATCTGTTTGTAACACCTGCCGAGTGTAAAATACCTTCTGCTAAAATGGTCTTACCGCATCCGCCGTGACCGATGATAGTGATATTTCTAATTTGTTCCGATTTATAATCAGGCATAAGACTTAGCTCCTTGCTTGCTTATTTTTTAAAGTTATTTAAAATTTCTTAAAAAGATATAAACAGATAAAATAATAATTGCAATATTGATATTAAAGCCTCTTTTTAATATCATTCGTTATTCGTAAATTTGTATAAACACTCAAAAAAGATGAAAAAATCAATATTTATAGCATTATTAGTATTTATTCCTTTACAGATTTTTGCACAGATTACTTTACAGGGGAAGAATGTAGATAAATATGTTGAAGAGGCAATGCTGAGATGGAAAATTCCGGGAATGTCATTAGCTGTTATTGAAAACGGAAAAGTTACTTATATGAAAGGTTACGGAGTAAGAGAACTTGGCAAACCTGAAAAAGTGGATGAGAATACATTGTTTGCAGTAGCTTCTAACAGCAAGGCGTTTACGGGACTTTCGATTGCGATGCTTGAGAATGAGGGATTGCTAAACCTGAACGATAAAGTGAGCAAGTATATTCCGGAGATTAAATTCTATGATGCTAATACGACTGAACTGCTAACGATAAAAGATGTGCTGACACACAGAGTGGGGCTTGGAACGTTTCAGGGAGATTTTATAACGTGGGGTACAAACTTCACTGCAATGGAACTGATAGAAAAGCTGCAGTACGTTAAGCCTGTATACGGGTTCAGAAGCGGATACGGATATTTTAATTCGGGATACGTGATTGCAGGAGAAATAATCAAAAGAGTTACAGGAAAAGAATGGGGTGCATACGTCAGGGAAAATATTCTGAACAAACTGAATATGAACCGAACACTTACGAGTTTGACACAGCTGAGCGGAATGGATAATGTTGCGACGCCACACACTGTAAACTATGATTATAAGATGGTAACAATTCCGTGGAGGAATGTGGATAACCTTGCTCCTGCCGGTGCGATGATTTCGTCAGTAAGCGATATGGCAAACTGGGTTACAATGCAGATTAAGATGGGTGAGTTTTCTATGGAAACGAGTTTTCCGAAGAAAGTGATACTGAACACACATACGCCGTATAACATAATACCTTCGCCGTCACACGGAATGGACAGACCGACTAACAGACATTTTAACACATACGGACTGGGCTGGGGAATCGGTGATTATAAAAACGAACTTTATATAGAGCATTCCGGAGGATATGACGGGATGTTATCGAGGACAGCATTTCTTCCCGACAGAAAATTCGGACTGGTGATACTGACAAACAACGATCAGAACAACGTAATAACATCGCTGATGTATCAGTTGTTTGATTATGCACTAAACAAGGATGT
>CAIUQV010000285.1 GCA_903901375.1 uncultured Ignavibacteriota bacterium | reverse complement strand
CCCCGCAGGGGTTGAACATGAAACTCCCACTACAACATTTTATTCTCTTAGGGTAAAACAAGCTTCCAGCTTGTTAAAAGCCCCCGCCTTTTTCCTCTTTATTCTCTTAGGGTAAAACAAGCTTCCAGCTTGTTAATAACACCTCCTTTTTCCTCTTTATCCTCTTAGTGTAAAACAAGCTTCCAGCTTGTTAAAAACACCTCCTTGTTCATCTATCCCCCGCCTCACTCTTAAATCCAGCCCACGGATTTATCCGTGGTAATAATTAACTACAATACAAAACCGATTTATCGGTTTCTCAATTCTGTGATAAATATCAGCCTCTCTCCTACTCAATTTAAAAATCCTGCTCGTTCTTTCTTCTCATAACCCATTTTTCCTCAACTTTCTGTCGGAATCCTCTGAATTATTTAGGTATTATTTCCATATTAAATTATTTTAGACAAACTCCGTCTCGGTAGGCTGTAAATAAAAATCTAATCAGTGGAGGGAAATGACACGCTAAGTAGAAACTAAATAACTGGTCTGTTAGACCGTCTTTGGTTTTTTCGGATAGTATCTTTTAAACCTGAAGAATTTTGCATTCTTAGGATAAATGATTTTACCATTGCGTCTAATAAAAGGCACAAATACCCAATCACCATCGTCAGAGTTTCCTGTCTTTGATGATTTACTTCTTAACGCTTTCATTTCTTTTTCAAGATTATCGCTCATGTTGTTACCTCCTTTCTTTTTATGTCTTACAACAGCCCGACACTTCCCAAACTTCACCGTTATATCTCGCAAAGAAATATAACGGTGAAGGTCGGGGGTAAATAAGAACTAAAGAAAGAGAAACAAAACGGGACCCCTTTTATCCACTGACTAGGATAATAACCACCTCATTATCAAAGAACTATTTATATAATCTTTAAAAAACAAACGCATCTGTTCTGCATTTGGGTTTTTTAATTCAAACGCAATCAAAATTATCTAACTATTTTGCTCTTTTAGCAATTTTTTTAGTAGCACCTTGAATATTCCGGTTTTTTTGTAATTCTTTACTCCTAATTGTTCTGCTGCTTCTTTGCTGATAAATATATCTGCTTGACTGTCGCTGTCTTTCTTGTCTCTTTCGTGACCAACAATAAGTTTTACAGATGGGTTAAGCATGTGAACTGTGTTTGTCAGTTTTATAGCATCACTGAATTTTAAACCGGATTTATTTCCTTTAAATACGGAAACTGTATTTTGATCTAATTCCGAACTGACCCCCACCTCTAACTCTGTACCATCTTCTTTTATAATGTAATTTTCTATTAACTCTTTAATTTGGCTATTATAATGTTTGCTTTGGTAAATAAGAGAATCTATGTTTGCTCTGACATATTTTATATCTCATCTGATATCAAAATATGCTATTAGTACAGTCAAGCCTAATACAATTAAACTTCCAACGATTGAACTGATAATCGGTGTATTAAATATATGATACCAGGGCTGCTTTCCTTTTACAATATTTG
>CAIUQV010000284.1 GCA_903901375.1 uncultured Ignavibacteriota bacterium | reverse complement strand
GGATTTAGTCTTTAAATCTTATAAGAGTGGAAAGGTATTTATCTCGACACATAAGGGATATAATACTATAAGTAAATCGCCTAACTGCGTTAAAAATAGGGCTAATTTCAATAAAGTAGTAAAGTTTTCTAAAGCAGTTAATTCCTTACCTGAACTCCGTGAAATCTGGAAAGCCTCAAAAGTGAACGGAAGAAGTGCCTACACAAAAATTCTAAGTTTTAACATCAAATTACTTAAAGATGCAGAACCGTCATTGAATAATCGGATTTCTCCGGATGGGTTTGGGTTTTTTGCTCAAAATCTCGTAATTACAGAAAATTCAGTCAGTATGGACATTAAACTCAATGAACGGACAAAGGAACTCGTTGGTCAATCTTTTACTGCAAATTTTGTAGTTGCTCTTTTCAATCAAAAGCCGGATTTAAATAAAGAATCGTTTCCTTTTGCAGTTGCTGAAGGTAAATATCTGCCTGTTAATTTCACCGATTATATAAATGTAACTGCAGAATTTGATTCAATTCAAAAACAATACGTCGCTGAATTTTACAAAGCAATTGTTTATGTGAGTTTTACAAATATAAATGTAAAACCATATTTACATTCTTCATCCTTTGCAATTGCCTCTGATATTATTCAATCTTAGGACTTTTTCATTCATAGAAAATTGTTGACATAAAGAGTATATTTGCTTCTCTGATGACTAATTTACATAAAATACTTAATAAATCTGAACGTCTCATCTTAGGTGTCTTATCTGGGACATCTGTTGATGCAGTTGATATAGTACTGGTTAAATTCAAAGGTAAAGGTGAAAATGTATCGCTTAAGGTTCTAAAGTACAAAGAATATGCTATCCCCTCTGACATAAGAAATTTTGTCTTTAAAGTCAGCCATAAGGAAACAAGTATAGTAGACGATATATGCCGGCTCAACTTTATTCTCGGTAAGTTTTACTCAAACTGTATTAACAAATTCCTTAAGCAAAATGGTATCTCCCCGGATAAAATAGATGCTATAGGCTCACACGGTCAAACTATTCATCATTTGCCAAAAGCAGAATCTTTTTATGGCATTAATTATAAATCAACACTTCAAATCGGTGACCCTTCTGTCATCGCCAATCTAACTGGCATTATTACAGTAGGGGATTTCCGTACCGCAGACGTTGCTGTTGATGGCGGCGGAGCTCCACTCGTGCCTTATCTCGATTTTGTTTTATTTCGCAGTAATGATACAAACAGAATTCTCCTGAATATCGGCGGTATTTCAAACCTGACTTATCTGAAAGCAAAATGCAGATTCAACGATGTTATCGCTTTCGATACTGGTCCGGGAAATATGATGATTGATTATCTCGCTCAGAAATTCTACTCAAAATCTTACGATAAAGATTGTAGGATATCCCAAAAAGGTGTTATCAATTATCATTTATTCTCCGAAATTAAAAGAAAAGATACTTTCCGTTTGAAGAAATATCCTAAATCTACAGGCAGGGAGTTTTACAATAAATCATTCGTCGATTCAATTATTAAGAACTATAAGTCTGAACCAAAGGAAAATATTCTCCGAACTTTCACTGAATACACAGCTTATTCCGTTTCTGAAAACGTCAAACGTCTTTTGAAACTAAACAATAAGAAATTTGAATTACTCGTTAGCGGTGGCGGTGCTTCCAATTGTTTAATTATGGACGGACTTAAAAAGCATTTACCAAATGCTGATGTGAATAAAGTTAACTCAGGCGGCATTTCAACTTCAAATAAAGAAGCTGTCCTTTTCGCTCTTCTTGCACACGAGACTCTTAACGGTAATTCTACTAACCTTAAATCAGTTACTGGCGCAAAGAAGAATGCCATACTGGGAAAGATTTGTCTCGTATGAAAGATAAAGTAGCAATCATCACCGGCGGGACAGGTGCACTCGGCAGATACATCGTCGACAAATATGCTAAAGAAGGCTGGAAAGTTTATGTCCCTGTTTCATCTCTTCAGAAGTTTATGTCCATCTTTGATAATTCTCAGGAAGCCGACTCAGATTTTTCTCTCAGAAAAATCTATGCCTTCGATTGCGATGTCTTAAACGAGGAATCCGTTATTGAATTCGTTCAGAAAGTTTCAGCACTTGAAAAAGGTAATATTGGTTTGCTTATAAATACTGTCGGAGGTTATCGCCCTCCTGTTAATACGAATGAAATATCTACAAAGGATTTTGACGAATTGTTCAACCTGAATTTCAAAACCACTCTGTGGTTTTCAAGGGAAGTTCTGAAAGTTATGCTGAATAATAAATCAGGCAGAATCGTTTCCATCACTGCTAAACCTGGTCTTGAGCCAACGGCCGGTATTCTGACTTTATTCCGTTTCCAAATCAGCCGTAATAAATCTCATGGAGACTATTAATCTTGAACACGGTAAGAATGGTATAAAGTGTTTCTCAGTTGCTCCAACTGTAATAG
>CAIUQV010000283.1 GCA_903901375.1 uncultured Ignavibacteriota bacterium | reverse complement strand
TCATTCAAACTGCTTATACCATATCCCGTAAGTGAATCCGGATAAATTATATCAACTAAGTTTGCCATCATCGGATTTATCTCAAAGTTGAAGTAATTATCTACTCCATTTTTATTGTTCCTTATAAATCCTCCGCCTCCGCAAACGTGATTGTTTAAGTATGTTCCTGCAATTCCTTTTATGTCAGAATTCGTTCTTGTATTTTTAAGAGTAAAACTACCCGCATTATCTTTTCTTATTATAACTCCATATTCTCCTGCTATAGTAATCCCTTCGTTGTAATATTTTGCATTTAACAGATTTCTTGCAGTTAAAGATGTTTGTAACGTCCAGTTCACTCCGCCGTTCGTCGTAAGATAAACAATGCCGCTGTCTCCCACAGCTATTCCGTTTGTAATATTCTTGAATGATATTGCATTAAGTCTTATGTTCAAAACTCCGATGTTAATATTTGTCCAGTTATTCCCTCCGTTTGTAGTTTTGATTATTACTCCGTTATTGCCGCAGGCAAATCCGTTTAAGGAATCAGTAAAACATATTGAATTCAGAGATGTCGGTATTCCTGTAGATAATTCTGTTAATAATAAATCATTTAATGAAGTTTTATATACTTTCCCGTTATCAGCAGCAATAAAATAGTAATTTCCGGTCTGTGTGATCGATTTGTAATTTACTGCAGGATTGATTGTAAATAAATTCCAGCTGCTTCCCCCTGTAGTGCTTTTCAATATCTTTCCCCCGCTTCCAACTGCCAGAACATTGTTTGTCCCAAAATTTGCTACTGAATTCAATCCTTGTGAAAATAAGAAAGGTGTAAACACTAATGTGAAATACAGAAGTAGAGCTTTTTTCATAGTAAATTCCTTAAATTGTTGTTTTTCAAAAAATTTGTAAACTATTTCTAAAACGTGAGTGTTTAGTTATTAGTTCCTCTATGACTAAAAGCTTGAAACACAGAATATTTATAATATTGTTCTTTCTTTTTGTGTCAAATGCCTTGTACTCTCAGGCGTTTAACACTCCTCTTGTATTCGTTTCAAGGAATCATCAGCTAAACGGTAACATTCTTTTCTCGCAGTCTGGTTTGCTTCCCGGTATGGGTGCTCATTCAAGGTTCACGGCAGTCGGAGGCAGACTTCTTATCAGAAATTCAGACGGAAGTATCAGTGTTCTTATAGACAGCACAATGTCTTTCGGTGGATTTAGTTTGATAGATGTTCAGCAGCCGTGTGTTAACTGGGACGGTAACAGAATCCTTTTTGCAGGTATCGAAAACCGTGACAGCTCCTGGAGAATTTATGAGATTAATAAGAATGGTTCCGGTTTCAGAAAGATTACATTCTCCGACAGGTTCATAAACCTTACTCAGTTTGGCGCCGCAGCATTCCGCTTCCAGAAATACCATGATATAGACCCCGTTTATCTTCCGGACGGACGAATTGTATTTGCATCCACAAGGTTTCCGTGTATCTCTCAGTTCGGTTCTGCTCTCGCTACAAATTTATTCATAATGGATTCAACGGGGAACAATATGTTCCGCATCACTACTGAAAGAAACGGTGCAGAAAAACCAACCATCGACCCTTCAAGCGGCAGGATTGTGTATTCAAGGTGGTGGTTAAATGCTGATATGCCGAGCAATGTTACTTCAAGCGGTTTAACCCGCGATACTGCTCTTGCGCTCACAAAAGATAACGGAAATTTCTGGCAGGTGGATATTATAAATCCCGATGCTGATATGCTAAAACTTTATGCAGGCGACCCGCAAAGACGTAAATCGCTTTTCGGTTACCGTCCCCGAATTGATACAAACGGTGATTTGTTTGCCTGTTACGTCCCGCATATGCCAATGTTTCTCACCGGCTGCAGCACAGGTATCAGGTATTTCAGTAAAGGACTGAGTGAATTCAAAAATATTACCGGTGTTGATACATCCACACAATTATACATTCAGAATCCTCCGTCAACAGGTACTATGCTTCCACCTTATGCCGCAGACCCTCTGCCTCTGCCGGACGGCAGGGTTATATTCTCTTATGCTTCAACCGTTGAAGCTCAGGACTATGGTATTTATGTGTGCAATAAAAACGGCAGTAACATTCAGCAGGTTACTGATTTATTCGGTACTCTTGAACTCAATGCCGAACTGCTGATTCCAAGAGCTATTCCGCCCGTTGTGGATTATCTCAGAGACTACGACGTGAATAAACTTCCGCCCACAAGCGACCCTGCTACTTTTTATCAGGGAGGTCTTTTCCGTTTCGACTGTATGAACATTTATGCAAATGCTCCCGTTGATGCACCAATAGGTAATGCTCCGAAAATTACGCGTAGTGCAAAGTTCAGATTCTTTCTTAACCATCAGCGCCAGAACCCGGACGGTCTCGATGAACCGATTCTCTTCAGAACCGTAAACGTTGACCATGACGGTAAAGTGGCACAGGGAGACATCCCTGCAAACATTCAGATGTTTGAACAGGTTACGGATTCTCTCGGAAGAATTCTCAGTACAGGAACAAATACTTTTGCACACGTTACAGGATTTAATTTCGGCTCAAAAGGCACAGGTACTAAATGCGTCGGCTGTCACGCCGGACATACACAGATTACAGTTCCTGTTAATATTACAGAAGCACAGTTTACAAACCTGTCAACTTCTGCAATTACATACTCCAGCAGTGTCCTTCCGTCTTCAGCTTCGAAGAATGTTGTTGACAGAAAAGCACGTAATAAAGATTTGAACGTTAACTGGATTTCAAACGGCGGTATTAACGAATACGTTGAACTTCAGTGGGACTTGCCTCTCGACTTAAGGGAAATCAAACTCTACAATATTTTCCCGAATGCAGCAAACCAGACTGATATTCAGGTTAACGATTGCGAAGTTTATCTGTACAATAACAATCAGCTCGTAAAGTTTATTCCAAACACAGGCGTTTTGGAAGTAAACGGAAAATCAGTACCTGTAAGCCCGATGGTAACAGTAAACAAAATTAAGGTTGTTATTAAAAGCTATAC
>CAIUQV010000282.1 GCA_903901375.1 uncultured Ignavibacteriota bacterium | reverse complement strand
TCCTTACTTGTGTATCGTATTGTTCGTAAACCCATCTCTTGTTTGTTATATTCGGTGATGCAATCATTCTCAGAAGTATAGCATTCAAATCCTCAGGTTCCTTTATATCGTCCTCATTTAGTACTCTTATCTTTTTTAAATAATCAGGTTCTTTTGTCTCTCTCTTGTATACAGGGGCACCTCCTCCAAGAACAAGAATATCTGCAGGGATATCAGCTTCAAGCTTACCCTTATAACTAATTTTTATTCTGTCCTCTGCTATTACCTTGCCAACTTCAACTACATTTAAATCCCATTTCTGAAAAATATCTTTTACAATCTGTTCTTTCCCTTTGTGTGCTACAAGTAGCATTCTTTCCTGGGATTCTGAAAGCATGATTTCATAAGCTGACATATTCTCATCACGGAGCGGTACAAGGTCAAGATTTATTTCCATACCGCATTTACCTTTGGCACTCATCTCACTCGATGAACATGTTATTCCTGCTGCACCCATATCCTGAATACCAATTATTGCTCCCGATCTTATCACCTCAAGAGATGCTTCAAGAAGGAGCTTTTCTGTGAACGGGTCGCCAACCTGAACGCTTGGTCTTTTTGCTTCAGATTCTTCTGATATCTCTTCTGACGCAAACGTCGCACCATGAATTCCATCTTTACCTGTAGAAGAACCTACTATGAAAACAGGATTACCCTCGCCCTTAGCAGTAGCGGATGCAGTCTCGTTGTGTTTTACAATCCCAACAGCCATTGCATTTACAAGAGGGTTATCATGGTAGCATTCCTCAAAATAAATCTCACCGCTGACTGTGGGAACCCCGAAACAATTGCCGTAATCACCAATTCCTTTTACAACATTCTTGAATAAGAATTTACTTCTTGTTGTTATTGATTCTTCCTCATTATCAATTTTGCCAAACCTTAGAGAATTTAAAGAGGCAATCGGACGTGCACCCATGGTAAAAATATCCCTGAGAATGCCTCCTACACCCGTTGCAGCACCCTGATATGGTTCAACAGCAGAGGGATGGTTGTGTGATTCAATCTTAAAGGCTACTGCAAGTCCGTCCCCGATATCAACCAATCCTGCATTTTCTTCTCCCGCAGAAACAAGGAGTTTGCCTCCGCTTCTTGGTAGTGTCTTTAATTGTAATATTGAATTCTTGTAAGAGCAATGCTCGCTCCACATAACTGAAAAAATCCCGAGTTCAGTATAGCTTGGTGTTCTGCCGAGTGTGTCTAAAATCTTTTGATACTCATCTTCAGTTAGGCCTAGTTCCTTTGCCAACTTTAAATCAACTACCTGTTCTGTTTTCATTATAATTAAATATTATTTAACTTCTAAGTTCTGCATATCGTATTGCTTCTCAAAAAAGAACGCCGTACCGCTGACTACACATAATGGTTTTAGTAAAACATTCACCACCGGCAGAAACATTATTAAAAAAGATGCGCAGCCAAATCCAAGCGAGTACATAGGTTGAGAATAAGTAATCTTAATCTTATTCCTCAATGTATAGTATTTTCTTGTCATTGGATAATCAAAAAAATCTAAAGCATTAAAGAAAAACGAAAATACTGTACTTAAAACTACTGAAATAATTTGTCCTATTAAAGGTATAAACCCTAATAAAAAGAATATCAGAAGTAATGAAAAGTAGAATGCTAATTTCTTGATTTCAGATATAATGTTGTACCATGTATCTTTCCAGAATCCTGGATGGTAATCGGATTTCTTTCCTGTTATTGCCTCTTCAATTATCAGCGAGATGTTCTCATTAAATGGAGCGGATATTATCCCTCCGATTATTAAAATGATAAAATAACAAACAACCAGTAAAGTAATGAAAGATAAAATTAGGATTATTATGTGCAAAAACTCTGCTAAGAATCCCGCATCTGGGTTCATTGCACCTGTAAGTTTACCGCTTCCGTACATAATCTGTTTAAAAAAGAATACGAAACTGGATATGTAAATTACAAGATTCAGTGTGACTGGAATTATAGAGTACAGAATTGTTTTAGGATATTTAAAGAACAATCCTGTTTTTTTAAAAGTATAAAAGAAGCCATCAAAAAACTGTTTCATCATCTATCCTTTTAAATAAAAAACCCGTTGTTTTGTAAACAACGGGTTATACTTCAGGTAAATCATATTAAGTTTACTTTTTGAAAGCTTTTGCGAATTTATCCTTTAGGTCAAGTTTTTCCCAGGTGAAACCTTTTTCATTCCTGCCAAAGTGTCCGTAAGCGGCAGTATTTCTGTAAACAGGCTTTCTGAGGT
>CAIUQV010000281.1 GCA_903901375.1 uncultured Ignavibacteriota bacterium | reverse complement strand
GCTTCCTTGCGTTATTTGTGAGGAATGAACCGTTAAACATTATTCCTAAATGGTTTATGGGAGAATATGCAAGATGGGTTTCAATTCCTGCTGTTCCGAAGGCTCCTTCTGCTTTTATTTGTTGCTTGTTGTTGTCATTAAACAGCGGTACGTTTGGCTGGTTTGCCGTGTAGAGTACTGTTGCACAGGATGAGAATATCATTGCTAATGCAAGTGTGAGTGTGCTAACTAAGATGTATAAACTGTTTTTATTCATTTCAGGGAAAATTTTGTTTTGTCTGGTATTATAGTTAGTTATATGTTTATGTTCAATTCATTTTTTATTGAAAGAAGAAAGATTAGAGATTGGCACGCAGATAAAGAAAGTAACAGAGTGACAGAGTGATGAGTGAAAGAGTAAGAGCAAAAGATTGGCACGCAGATAAGAGCTGATCTTTGCTGATTGACACTGATAATTTTCCGGCAGAAAGATTAGAGCTTTTTACCGCAATGGACGCGGAGATCGAAAAGAGATAAGTGCAGTTTTCAGGCTAAGAGGTTTGTCTTTCAAATATTGATTAATGTTTCTTATAAAGATCTGATACAGCAGATTAGAAATATTTATTCGTAACAAAGAAGATTACGGAGGGTTGAAAATATTCATTTTTGTTTTATCAATTATTTAGTAAATTGGTTTTAAGTAATGGGTGTTTGGGAATAAATTATAAACTTCTTTATTTTATCAATAAAGAACTATATTTATAAACTAAACAAAAAGGAAATCAATTATGCTAAAGAAAATTTTTCTAACAGCATTAGTACTTGTTACTTTCTCCACGTTAACAAACCTGTATGCTCAAAAAATCGAACTGGGTTTTAAAGGCGGTGTTAATATTTCAAATGCTACTTTAGATCCTGCTCCTCCTTCTGAAGTCACAAAAAAAGCACGAGTCGGTATGATTTTCGGCGCACTTGCTGAATTTAATGTTGCTCAGTCTTTCTATTTGCAGCCTGAAGTTGAGTATATTAATAAAGGACTAAAGATGGAAGGTACGTATACAGGCGGAAGTTTCACATCAGTCAGCAGAATTGACTATCTGCAGATTCCTGTGTATGCAAAGTTTAAGTTTGTAAACAAGAAATCACCTTTCATGCCTTATTTATTCGCAGGACCGGTGTTAGGGTTCAATCTGAAATCCGAAGCTGAAGTTACTCAAACGGTTTTAGGGTCGGGCGGTACAAGCACAACAACAACTACTACAACCGATAATAAATCGGAAACGGAATCAATTGAATTTGGTCTGAATTTCGGTCTGGGAGCAGAGTTAAGGGTTGCTCCAAAAGTTGGCATTTTTATAAGCGGACTTTACAATTTAGGTCTTACAAACATAAACAAGAGTTCCACAGATACAACTAAAATCAAAAACAACGGCATCAATATTTTTGCCGGCGTTAAGTTCGGGATTTAATCGTAATAGTTTTTTAACTGGTATCCCGTTCTGTGTATGCAGGACGGGATTTTTTATAAGATGAAGTTTTTTGTGAGCAAAGCAAAAGATGATATCATGATGAGATTATAATTCCTTTAGCACATTCCCTGTGTTCAGGTACGCACTGATTAATAAACATAGGTTTCCCGACCTAAAAATAGCCGTCTTTGTCTGTGTTGATTTTTATTAACAGGTATACTGTGGATGCAGTCATAAGGAACAGGAAGAAAGATATATGCAACTCTCCGAATAGAAACATTAAGAGTTCCAGTGGTGCCAGGAACAGGAATAATATTGTGAGCATTGCCGATAGAAACGGTTTGAGATGCGTTTCACTTACGGGTGCTGCGTATGCTCTGTACTGCCGGTTGTATTCTGTTGTATTCATATTCTTTTTCTCTTTTCTTTTATTACGCCTGTTTATGAGATTTTGTTCCTTTAATAAACGAAGAAAATTAATACCTTATATAGTGATATTATTTCTGTTTTTCACTATATTTGTAGAAAAATAGAAATATAATGAATTTTCTTGAACTGAGAAAGCAGTTTTACAAAGGAGTATGCTTTTCCACTAATCAGGTGAAAAGTTTTTTTCCGGGGTTTAACAGCAATAATCTGATGAGGTGGACTGATAAGAAGCTGCTCGTGAAATTACGTAACGGATTTTATTCGTTTCCTGAATACAGGACTGAACCCGGGGTTCAGTTTTATTTGTCGAACAGGATTTACAGACCGTCATACGTTAGCCTGCACACAGCTCTTGCTTTCTATGGAATTATTCCAGAGGCAATCGTGCAGGTTACCTGCGTTACTTCGCTTAAGACTGGAATTATCAGAAATGATTTCGGAGAGTTTTCGTATAAATCTGTGTCCCCTTCTCTGATGTTCGGATACGAGAAGAAAGAGTTTTTAAAACATTTGACTTTCAATTTTGCTTATCCGGAAAAAGCAATTCTTGACCTTTTATACCTTTATCCTTTTTATAATAACAAGAAGGAAATGAGCGGGTTGAGGTTTGATGATGATGTACTGAACGAAATCATTGACGGGGAAAGGCTTGGAAGTTTTGAGGAGGAGTTTGGAACTAAATCTGTCAGTAAAAGATTAAAGTTACTCAGGGAGGTTTACGGTTTATGATTCAACTACCACAGATATTGCCATACTACCCGCCTTTCTTAAGCGATAATCTTTCGTTTCAGAAATATATTGTTAAGGAATATATTCAGCTCCTTATTCTGGATTTTCTATCTGATTCCAGATGGGTTAGTAAGGTGTCATTTATCGGAGGAACTAATCTCAGGCTTGTTTCGGGGATTGACCGCTTTTCAGAAGATCTTGATTTCGACTGTAAGAATTTTTCTCATGATAATTTTCTTGCCATGACTGATGATGTGCTTGCATTCATTAAAAGGTCAGGGATTACTGCTGAATTCAGAGATAAGGAGAATAAGAAGCTTTCTGCATACAGAAGAAGTTTGTATTTTCCGGAACTGCTCTACAAACTGGGACTTTCCGGACACAGAGATGAAAGATTTCTTATTAAGATAGAATGCCAGGATCAGAAATTTAATTACAAACCTGTTTATGCAAATATAAAAGGGTGCGGGTTTCATTTCAGTTTCCCTGTACCTCAGGAGAGCACTCTCTTATCAATGAAAATTTCCGCTATGCTTTCGCGCTCCAAAGGACGTGATTTCTACGACGTACTTTTTCTCATGAACAGGACTAAACCTGATTATTCTTTCCTTAAAGAAAAATGCGGTATAACAGACGCAAAAGAATTAAGACTTGAAGTGAAAAAACTAATGAAAATCACGGATATGAAGAATAAATCAAGAGATTTTGAACATCTATTGTTTAACAGAAAGAACAATGAAAAGGTAATTGAATTTTCTAAAAGATTTGAAGTATGACTATATACGTTTTATTCCCAAGGCTATTTACTGCCTC
Organism: uncultured Ignavibacteriota bacterium; assembly: GCA_903901375.1. GTDB lineage: Bacteria > Bacteroidota > Ignavibacteria > Tepidaquicellales > Tepidaquicellaceae > CAIKZJ01. Next base: position 1,153 of record CAIUQV010000281.1, on the reverse strand, counting down.
AGAAACAAGAAAAAATGATACAGATTAGTATATTGTTAATAATTACTTTAATTAATAGATTGCTTAAAGGTTGAGGTATAGGGTATACCTTTTGAAGTTATCAGGTTTTAAATATCAGAGGCTTTATTATAAAACAGGTTTTATAAATTATTAATCTTAAATCGAAGGAGATTTCAGAGATGAAGTTTTACAAATTCCCGGTTCTGTTAATCGCTTTCTTCCTTATGTTTTCTGCAAAAATTTCTTTTGCTCAGGAAGTAGAACCAGAAGATCCACTTGATATGGATGAAGAAGTCTGGGAAGCACAGATTAACGACCTTACTGCAAAGAAAACTGAACTTACTACAAAACTTGCAGATTTGCAGAAAGAAGTTGATGAGCTTACTGCAAAGTCGAGCGCCAAAGACGTGGAACTAAGAAATGCAGAAGATGCATTCTGGAACGAGCTTGGCGGAAAATCAGGCTACAGCACTTTCAAGAATGACCTTGAAAGACTTGAAAAGCAATGCAGAACTAAGGAAGGTTCGCAGGATGAAGCTTTAAAGATTTTTGAATCTTTGAGCAGCCAGAGAATGAAATGCCATCCGGAATTTTACAACAGGTTCCTTGCAGTTAAAAAATGTCTGGACGGATGGTATAAGTCTGTTCCTGAATACACTGTACAAAAGGGCGATTATCTGTTTATGATTGCGGCAAAGAAAGAAGTTTATAACAATAAACATATGTGGCCTGTTATCTGGGAAGCTAATGAAAACGGAGTTATCAGCGGCAGACCGAAGACTATAAAGAATCCGCATCTTATTTATCCGGGTCAGGTTCTGAGAATACCTGCTATGAATGAGACACTTAAGAAATCTTCAGTGTTCGAAAGAATGAAGGGCTGGCTCGACTGGAAAAAGAGAAGAAACAGATAAGAACAATTCTGAATTATGAATTCTGAATTCTGAATTTTAAAATTCTGAATTACAACAGTTTACTCTCCTTCGGATTCGGAGGAGAGATTTTTATTCCTGCCCGCAATAACCGAATTTTGTAACCATTACTGTTTGTATGCGTAATTTTAATTAAGATGATAAAGCATTTCGAGATTGTAAATATCAGACGGATTCAGTTTGTAAGAGAAGTAAAGCTTCTGGGAGTTTTGTATTCTGCG
>CAIUQV010000280.1 GCA_903901375.1 uncultured Ignavibacteriota bacterium | reverse complement strand
CTCGGTGTTTATCTGATAAGCCAGGGGCACAAAGTTGCCGTACTTGCTATAGACCCTTCAAGCACTGTAACAAAAGGAAGCATACTCGGCGATAAAACAAGAATGGAAAAACTTTCCCGCGAAGAAAACTGCTTTATCCGTCCGTCGCCTTCAAGCGGGACTCTCGGCGGAGTCGCAAGAAAGACAAGAGAGACTATGCTTGTTTGCGAAGCCGCCGGATACGATACAATTCTTATCGAAACCGTTGGAGTAGGACAAAGCGAAACTACTGTCCGTTCAATGGTGGATTTTTTTCTGCTTGTGATGATTGCAGGCGCAGGCGATGAATTGCAGGGTATTAAAAAAGGTGTTATTGAACTTGCAGATTCTTTATTAATAAACAAAGCAGACGGAGATAATAAACCAAAAGCACTGCTTGCAAAATCTGATTTTTCTATGGCACTGCATTACATTCAGCCCGCTACAAAAGGATGGCAGACAAAAGCGCATACCTGTTCGGCATTGATGGGCGAAGGTGTAAAAGAATTCTGGGAGGTTGTGGAAAAATTCAGGGAAGTTACTAAAGCAAACGGTATCTTTGATGAAAGAAGAAAAACTCAGTCTATCGAATGGATGAATAAAATGATTGAGGACAGACTGCTGTCTGAGTTTTTCAACAACGAATCAATCAACAAAGAGTTTAGCATTATAAACAAGAAAGTGTTAAACAACGAAATACTTCCTACTGAAGGTGCAGAACAGCTTTTAAAGTTGTATAAGAATTTAAAATAAAACAAAGGGGGACTTTTTAAGTCCCCCTTCTTTTCAAATCAATTATATAATCAGGATTAATAATCCTGACCTTCTCTGTCGTTGTTTTCTTCCTGATTTGGTTTCTTCCTCTGCTGTTTCTTATCGTCTGTTCCAATTCTGTATGTAAACGTCAGATATAATGTGCGCGAGTCTCTTCTTCTTTCGAAAGTAGTATTAAACGTACTCGTGTTTGAATTGAATCCGAACTTCTGAGTATTGAACAAATCGCTAATCCTTACACCAAAAGACATTCTCTTCTTCATAAAATCCTTTTTAAACGCAATGTCTGTGGAGAACATAGGTTCTGTATAACCCTGCGGTGTTACATTCTTTCCCTGCAGGAACATTGACAACTGAAAATCTATTATTTTCGGGAATGACATGTTCGAAATCAGCTTTGCTGTCCAGCTGTATCCGCTGTTGTTAAGTTCTGTTGAATTCAGATTACCGTCAAGCTCTGTCCTGAAATACGAAGCACTCGCATTAAAATTCCACCATTTTGCCAGTGCGCCATTACCTATAAATTCCAAACCGTAAGTTGTTGCCTTATTCAGGTTCTTAGGTGTCATCGTTGATATTCCGTTTGAATCAACTGTTATATAACGTGTGATTACATCTTCTGTGATTCTGTAAAACACTGATGATGTCAGTGCAACCGTGCTAAGATATTTCACAAATCCCAGCTCTACGCCGTTTATGTATTCAGGCTTCAGATAAGGATTTCCCGACCTCAGATTCTGCGGGTCAGAATAATCTATAAACGGATTCAGGTTCTGAAGACGCGGCCTGTTTATTCTTCTTGTAAAACTTATCTGTGCTTCAGTCGTTGTCGTTATTCCCTGCTTCATAAATATACTCGGAAACCAGCTGAAATAATTATTCTCATAAGTAGAGTTAGTAACCATCTGTTCAGACTTCGTGAGTGCTTCTTCAAGTCTTAACCCAACCTGATACCCGAATTTCTTGTATGTATTTTCGAACGTTCCGTAAACTGCATGAATCTGTTCTTTATAAAGAAAATCATTCGAGAGGAAATAATTTGGTTCAAACTGATTCGTAGTATAATCATAATTCTCAACTCTGAAATCTGAATCTGTCTTACGGAATAAGCTCTTAAATCCAACTTCGAATTTGCTCTTCATTTTTGTCGGGTTTGCAATATCTTCCTTCAATGGATGCGTATAGTCTGCCTGAATCGAATACGAATCAAACCTCTCGTTCGTGTAATCGTTCTCCAGATAGTTATTTCCCGGCAATGGATTATTGTTAAAATCCAGATTTCTTTCTGTTATATTCAGTGTATTTTTCTCAATCGAATTTGAATACTGGAATGAAGCAGTCAGCTCCTGTCCTCTCTTTTCAAATTTCTTTCTGTAGTTCAGGTTCGCGTCAAGTCCTTCTTCCTTTTCACCGTCATTATTCCTTCTGTCATAATAAAAAGTCGGGATGTAAAGCTGGTTGTAGTTCTGGTAAAGACTTGTAGAGTTTCTGTCTCTGTTCCTGTTGCTGTAACTCACAGATGCACCGATGAAATTATCTTTATTAATATCATAATCAATCCCAACCGTTCCAAGATGACCTATCATCTTCATGTATGAATCATCTGTCTCTTTCAGATAATAAGACGAGTCACTCAGGAAATTCGTTCTGCTCATTGTTCCTGTCGGATACATATGAAAAAATCTCAGACTGTAATTCCCGTAGAAATTCCATCCTTTTGTTTTGTACGCAAGACCTGTGCTTAAACTGTATTTATCTCTCGTACCGGCATTCAGACTTAAATTAAAATTGTATCCAGTTGTTTCCTGCTGACCTTTTTTTAGCACGATATTAATTATACCCGCCATTCCTTCCGGATCAAACTTGGCTGAAGGATTATTTATCACTTCAATTCTTTCAATAGTGTTTGCAGGAATCTGTTCCAGCACCGATGCAGGGTCCGAACTTAATAATCCCGACGGCTTTCCGTTTATAAGTATCCTCACGTTTCCGCTTCCTCTTAAACTTATGTTCCCGTCGCTGTCAACAGTTACCGAAGGAATATTCCTGAGTATATCAGTTGCCGATCCGCTCTGACTCATAATATCCTTTTCCACGTTGAATACCTTTTTATCAATTCCCATCTCCATCATGTTCTTCTCTGCCTCTACAGTTATCTCCGATGTTACAAACTCGCTACCTGCTTTTATCTTTATATCTCCAACCGATACTTCCGGATTCATCGGCAGTACATCCACTTCTTTAATCTTTGATGTGTTATAGCCAATCACGGAAACTCTTAATTCAAATTTCCCCGGTCTGAAATCCGCCAGCACAAAGTTTCCCTCTGCATCTGTGGCAGTTCCTTTCACGAGTTTTGTGGTATCTTTCAGAGAATAAATCTGTACCGTTGCCGATTCAATCGGTTTATTGCTTTCGGCATCTAATACCCTTCCGGTAAGTTTTGTTTTTACGTTTGAAAAGTCTTTCTTCTTGGGCTGGTTTTCAATCTCCTGTGAAAATGCACTGTTAATCAAGAAAACAAACAACACTACTGCAAATATATATCTCATTCTGCTTAATTAAATTTTATACTATATTGAAACAAATTAATCTTAGGTTTCATTCCTGAAAATTAGACAAATATTACGTCGAAATGGTTTAACTCTGTTTGTCTGTAAAATACTGTTTTACCATAGCCCAGACAGCCATCGTCATTCCGTCTGTTATCTCGTTCGACGTTATCATTTTGTCTATTTCATCCGGCAGCAAATAAAGGTATTCAAACTCTTCCTGCTCGTCCTTCGTTTCCTTTTCCGATGCAAAAAGATTCCGCGCTATGTACACGTGACAATACTCATCCGTAATTCCGTTGTACGGATTAAAAATTCCCACCTTCTGAAATTCTCCGTCGAAACCTGTTTCTTCTATCAGTTCCTTATGCGCAATTAATAGCGGATCCTGCTCCGGCTTGATTCCCCCCGAAGGAAATTCAACGCTGAACCTTCTGTTTAAATACCTGTACTGCTTCACGAGTATAATCCTGCCGTCGTCCATCACAGGCACAGTCATCGCCGACCCGCCCGTGTGCACGTAATGGTATTCGTATTCCCTTCCGTTCGGTATGAAACATTCATCCTTCAGGTATTCCCACCACGGATTTTTAAACATTGATTTTGTTGATTTATGCTTCCACTCTTTTAATGGCATATAACGAATTGATGTTAAGTTTATTTTCAGAAATGAAAAAATCCCGTGAATTTTCTGCATCCACGGGATTACAACTTTCAGTTTATTTCTTTGCGTCTTTCTTTTCTTCTTTCTTCACGTCTTTCTTCTCGTCCTTTTTCACTTCCTTCTTCACTTCTTTCTTCACGTCTTTCTTCTCATCTTTCTTCACTTCTTCTTTGTTCTCGTCTGTTACTTTCTTCACAACTTTTCTTGGCTTCACTTTGCATACTTTCTCTTTTGCAACACCCCATTTTGCAAGCTGGTCTTTTGTTAAAATCTTCTCGATGCTCTTCATTGTCTCATCGTGCATTTGTTTCATCTTTTCTTTCTTTGCATCATCTGCCATTTTGTTCAGTTTCATTGCTTCCATCTTATTTGCTGCATCAAGGAATGTTGAGTAAACTGATGAATACTGTTCGTTTGTAAGTTTAAGCTTCTTATAAAGATAATCAGCTCTTGCACCGGCTACGTCACCCGGATAATCTGTTGCAAATAAATTTGCCGAGAAAAACATCGCTGCAATCACGAGCGATAAGAATGTTCTTTTAATCATTTTTTCATTTAAATTAGTTTGTAAAATATGTGTTAAAATAGTTATACAAAATTGTATATTCAATATACTCTCTTACTGCGCTCTTTGTTTCATTAATTTCTCAAAAAACAACAGCAGTATACTTCCTATTGCCAGCAGTATTCCTGCAAGCCAGAACGAGTATTCCAGCGAACCCGTCACCGCCTTTATCATCTGCGATACCCTGCTCAGCACAAACCCGCCTACTCCCCACGCTGTAAACAGCACTCCGTAGTTTATTCCGAAATTCTTCAGACCCCATAAATCTTTTGTAATCGACGGAAACAGCGAAAGATTTGAGCCGTAGTTCAGCCCGATAAACGTCGCCATTACCAGCAGTAATACCGAACTTATTCCCTTATCCGTTACAAGCGCAGATACCACCATCAGCAGACACTGAAACACAAACATTATCAGCAGCGTCCGCAGTCTCCCGATCTTATCCGATAAATATCCCGCCAGAATCCTTCCGCCCGAATTCCCTATCGCTATTATCGCAACTCCAAGGAATGCCTGCTCGCCAAGTCCCTTCTTCACCATATCTGTCACAAACCCTATCACCATCAGCCCCGCTCCCGAACCTATAAAGAAAAGCATCCACAGTATATAAAACTCCGACCTGGTTAAAATCTCCGATACTTTTATGTCATCTTTTTCCGGCGATGCATTCACTGCAGTTGTCCCTGCCTCTGCTTTCGGTGGGTTCAGCAGTAAGAACGAACATATCCCAACAACCACTGCAAACGCAATCGCATATACCGTCAATGCGTGCGACAGCCCGAAATCTTTTATCAGAAAACTAAAAAGCGGTGCCATATAAACCGACGACATCCCAAATCCCGCAACAACCACTCCCGTGATTAATCCCGTCTTGTTCGGTGGAAACCACTTTATCGTCACTGGCGTTATCACCGCATAACCAAACCCGATTCCCGCACCAACAAGCACTCCGTAGCCGAGTATCCAGCTTCCGTAACTCGTCGAAGACGCCGCCGTCAGCAGTCCCGCCGTT
>CAIUQV010000279.1 GCA_903901375.1 uncultured Ignavibacteriota bacterium | reverse complement strand
TCAACCTTTGTCGTTTTTGAATTTTTTAAATCATAAACCCAAACGGTGACAACAGAATTGTCTTCACCGGCTTTTGGATACTTATATTTAAACTCTGCAGGATAAAGGTCGCCGTAAAAGGTCATGTTCATTTCCTTTACTTTAGACTCGTCAAATTTCATAAAGGCAATCTTCCTGCTGTCGGGAGACCAGCTGTATGCTTTTGAGAGTCCAAGTTCTTCTTCGTAAACCCAGTCAGAAGTACCGTTAATAATAAAATTCTTTTTACCGTCGGAGGTTATTTGTCTGACTTTATTTAAAGATAAGTCATACAGGAAAATATTATTATCAGACACATAAAATACTATACTGCCATCCGGGGAAAACTCAGCAAGCTGAGCCTTAGAATCTTTTGTGATTTTTGTAAGACTTTTTCTGTTAATGTCCCAGACATAAAAATTTGCGACATAAGAGGTTCTATATATTCTCTGAATATCAGTTGAAATAAGTATTTTAGTCTCGTCGTCAGAGAACTTATAGTCACGAATTGCAATCTTATCGTTCCCGGCAGCTGATATAAAATCGGGACCTCTCATCGGAGTGCTTTTCAAAGTACCAGTTTCATAGTCAAAAACATTTATGTTTAAATCTTCGTCTAATGCCGAATAGTAGTTGCCGTCTTTCATCGAATTAAACTCGCCTGCTCCTTTCGGGAGGAACTCGGGTTTAAGATAGATAGATTCGAGTGTTATCTCTTTGTTCTGGGCAAAGCTAACTGAAAACCCGGATAAGGTCAGTACAATAATCAGTAAAAATAATATATTCTTCTTCATTATTAGTATATAAAGTTATTTACTAAAAAATATTCTAAATAAAGTTAATTTGAAACGTTAATATTTAGACAATACAAAAAGAGGCTGCTCAAAGCAGCCTCTTTATAAAAACCAAGGTTAAATTATTATTTAATGAGCATCAGCTTCTTTGTTGACTTGAAATCTTTAACCGACAACATATAAAAATAGATGCCGGAAGAAAGCCTGCTACCGTCGAACTTTGTTTCATAAATGCCTGCGTTCAGATTCTCATTTATAAGTGATTTAATTTCTTTTCCGTTGATATCGTAAACAACGAGCTTTACATTGCTGTTATTGTATTTTTCCGGAATACTAAATTTTATATTAGTAACAGGATTAAAAGGATTAGGATAATTCTGGAACAGTTCAATGCTTGACGGAATTTCCGAAGAAATCGGGTTAATGCCTACATTGGTATAACCAATTAACGGAAGCTGTATGTATGAAGGATTTGCGGCATTCATGTATATTCTGTTGTTTGCTCTTTTTAAAGAAGGCAATACATACGGATTTGTTCTTAAGAAAGGATCGTTTGTAATATTATCCAAATTAGTGATTACAACTCTTATTTTACTGCCTGCCTGAAAAATATGAGAAAAAGATGTTCCGTAGAAACCAATCTGTCTTACCACTCCAGGCGTTACTTTTCTATCAGTGAAATTTGCCCTACCTATTAAATATGGCGTAGTTCCTGTTTTTACTTCATAAATCTGTAAATTAAACTGTGCTATGTTTGTACTTGGAACGTAGTGTAAATTTACATAAGGTGTTCCTATCATTCTGGATGCCGTAACAAGAGCGGGGGTTTCATAAATTAACTGAGATTTATGAAATTTTCCGTTGAAAACCGTTCCCGTGAATTCATAATTTACCGCTTCAGTCATTGTAAGCGAGCCGTCTGTAATATCATTTACTAAATTCGCAGTATCCGGTAAAGTTGTATGCATTACGTTATTTATAACGCCATAAGGATGAAAGTAAAACTTAACATCATTAACTCCTGCAGGAGGCCATGTGTTAGAGTTGAATCTTCTCCAAGTCCAGGAACTTGTAGTTCTGGGATATGTGCTTGAAGCATAGGTAAACCTGACTGAGTCCTGTGCGCCGTTTGTAATGCCGCCAAGATAATGATCAGTCCAGTTTGAAGTACCGTTATCGTGAAATGTTGTTTCCGTTGTGTTTGCATCTGCGCCGTGTGCATCAAATGTTCCCATATAAAACCTGTAAGGAGATGCAATAGAATAAATATTTTTTAAGTACGGGTATGTGCTGAAAAACTTATCCTGCCAGACGGTACTTATAAAAACAGGTGTTGTATTCTGGAAAATTTTACTGCTGCATTCCCTGTTAAGCGGCATATAATAAAGCAGACTGTCTAACTTATCGGGAGTATCTGCAAGAATCCAGTCCCTGTACGCGGTTACTTCGTCATTATACCTTGCAATTGTTGCATCATAAGACAAAGACCAAAGCAGGGTCATTTTAACCGAATTATTGGTAATCCAGTCTGATCCAAGTTCCGGAGTTCCGACATCAGAGATAACACATGCGAGCAATCCGGGATTATAGCAAATTGCCATTAAAGGAATAGTACCGCCCTGTGAAGCACCAACACCACCGACTTTATTTACATCAACTTCAGTTTGTAATTTAACATAATTAACTACTTCAACAAAATCTTCCATTTCGGTAGCGCTGATTAAATTGGAAAGCCCTGTTGACTCTCCCTGTCCCCTCATACTGTAACAAACAGTAAAATATCCGTTCG
>CAIUQV010000278.1 GCA_903901375.1 uncultured Ignavibacteriota bacterium | reverse complement strand
GTCCTTTGAAACCGCGCAGTATCACAGAACCAACAACCTTCTCTTCCTGCAATGCATTCGCTATCGGAGTATAAGTAGTCTTCTTCAGCAGCCGTGTAACGTTGTCGCACTTCGATTTGAAACTCTCTGTAGTAATCTCTCTCTTCTTCAGCTCTTCCCTCAGTCTCAGCAGATTCCATTGCCTCATCGCTTCATTGTAAGTGAGCATCGGAATCCTTTTCAGGCTTGGCACACCCTTAATCTCAATCCTCGTACCGCCCGTCACGCTCACGTTCACGTCCTCACGCGCCGCACCCGCACCCGTTCTCACTTTTCCCGTACTCTTCACTATGTTGCTTAGAATCTTTACGACCTCTGCCACTTCAAAAGGAGTCTTCATATCGGGAGCAGTCACGGTTTCCAGCAGCGGCATACCAAGCCTGTCTGCAATGTAAACCCTTCTGTGCCCCACATCGCTCACCTCGCGGCAGGAATCTTCTTCTATAGAAAGCTGAATAATATCAATCATCCTGTCTTTATACGGAATCTTTCCGCCAATACTCACTATAGCCGTTCTCTGAAAACCCGTAGGAATGCTTCCGTCCAGATACTGTTTCCTCGCGATATGAATTTCATCCGTAGTCGCACTCTGATAAAGCAGAGCAATCTCAAGCGCAATATCCAGCGCCTGCTCATTAATCTCAAAAGGCGGAGTATCATCCATCTCATACGTACAGACAGTTTCCCTGTTAATATGATAAATAATATCCTTCTTCGTCTTAAACTCCATCAGCGCAGTACCGTCATACTCGCCAAGCTCCGAAAGAGTAGGACGCATATGCCTCAGAATCTCAGCATCAAATTTCTTATTATACATACCCGCAGGACAGCGGCAGAAAAGTTTCTTCTCGGTCAGAAGCTGCTGATGAATCTCCAGCCCGGACATAAAACCCACTTGCCGGTAGTCGTCATCAGTCATTTCCTCAAAAGGTTTAAAAACAAAATCATTCATATTTTATTCAACAAGATTTAAGTGAAGCAAATAACAAATTCATTAAACGTGAAGCAAATAACAAATTCATTAACAAAATTACCAAAACCACTAATCATATTAAAGACTGAAATAAATAAATGTTGAGAATGTATTCTGCATTTACATACTATTTTGTTATTAATTTACAGGTAATGAGTTTAGATTTAATTATAGAATAATCCAAGCAATATAACTATATTTAAACAACATGACGAATAAATACATTAAAATCGGTTTTATACTATTGTTTATTTCAGTGATTTCTGTAAAATCATATTCGGAGGTTATTCATTCATACGATTTTAATACCTCTGTGAAAAATAAGGATACTTCCTTCTCATCAGACGGGCCCATCGTCATTTATGATAATGGAAAAATTCTCGCTCGCGGTGTTATCCCCGACGGTAATTCTTTCAGGCGCTTCTCTTCTGAAATTTCTAAATCCGATTCTCTCTCCTGCTTCGTGGATGAAATCGCTCAGGGCTTTTCCTTTCCTCTGAAAAATGAAATCAATGCTGAAAACGACGTTTACTCTATGCCCGATAAAATGCTCGTAGTTTCTGATATCGAAGGTAATTTCAACGGACTGAAAATGATTCTCACGGGCGCTGGCGTCGTGGACTACGCTCTTAACTGGTCTTTCGGTAACGGGCATCTCGTCATCGTCGGCGATTTGTTCGATAGAGGCATAAACGTTTCCCAGTGTCTCTGGCTCGTTTATAAGCTCGAAGCCGAAGCTCTTTCGCAGGGCGGTAAAGTTCATTTCATACTCGGCAATCACGAGTTTATGAACCTCAAAGGCGACCTCAGGTACGTCAGGCAAAAATCTTTTATCAATGCCGATTCGCTCAAACTCGATTATTCAAAGTGGTACTCTCCCGATACTGAACTCGGTCGCTGGCTCCGCAGTAAAAACATCATTGAAAAAATCGGTGACATCGTCTTTATGCACGCCGGCATCAACAGCGATTTTCCATTTGCGGATTTTCCGCTCAGCCGCATCAACGCCGAAGCAAGAAAACGCATCGATATTCAGATGTCTAAAGACGATTTGAAAAAAGACCTCTTCATCGGAAGGTTCAGCCCAATATGGTTCAGGGGCATTGCCGAGCAAAGACTCAGCCCCGCAGCAGTGGACAGCATCCTGTATGCGTTCTCCTCCGCAAAAATGATTATCGGTCACACTATCTTCGATTCCGTCACCACTCTCTACAACAATAAAGTCATCGCCGTTGACCTCGAACACCAGCTAAACTCCGACTCCGGCTTTATGAAAGCCCTCTTCATCGAAAACAACATC
>CAIUQV010000277.1 GCA_903901375.1 uncultured Ignavibacteriota bacterium | reverse complement strand
TTCCTTTTCTTTATTAATATTCTCTATGCTGTTAAGATTCCTTACTGGGAGAATTCGTTTAAGATAACTGATGTACAGCACGAGATAGAAAACAGTGGATACAAAAAGCTGATATACGTAGCATCGAATTACAGGCACAATCCTCAGTTCAGTTTCTACTTCGACGGACTTGACCTTGGCTGGACAAATACTAAATACGACTTTACTTTCCTTGATACAAAAAACGGGATTGATTCTGTTAAGAAAATACTTGATAATGCAGGAGATAAAGTAAACGTCATAATCGAAAAGGACAAAATAAACCGTAGCGATTACTTTGAATCAAAACTTGTGGTTAACGATAATTATAAATTAATTCTTAAATCATCGGGTTATGAACTTTACAGAAAGTAACAGGCATTGGAAATAATTAAAACAGACATATTTAAATCATCGGAATGGAATGACTTCCTTAGTTCCAGCTATAATATGTTTTATGACAGAAAATTCCTTGATTACAATAACGTTTTTAATAAGGATATTAAATGGCATCATCTGATGTTTAAGGATAAAAATAAAGTACATGCAATAATAAACGGTAATGAGAGAACAGATAAAGATGGCAAGATATATGTTTCCTGTGATGGAGTTAGCTTTGGGGGATTCATATTCGGTGATAAGGTTAAGATATCAGAGATGATAGAAATCCTTAAAGAGTTTAAGAAGTATCTTAAAGATAACGGTTTTGTAAGGTGTATTCTTAGAACACCTCCAAACCTGTATCAGACAAAATTTAACGAAGAGTATGAATATGCAATGCTGCTTGAAGGTTTTCAGGTGAATAAATATTCTATTACTAACATTATTGATTTAAACCAGTTTGAATTCGAGAAGCTTAAGAATTCAAAGAAAAGGTCTATTCAGAAATCTGCAAGAAATATTTCAGTTGAGCTTATTGAAAATAATGTGTCCGAAAGAAGTTTAAAGGAGTTTTATGATATTCTGCACAATAACCGTGAACTTAAGAATGTTAAGCCTACTCATTCATTATCTGAACTGGTATTTCTGAAGAATAATCTTCCGGAAAGAGTAATACTGTTTGCCGCTAAAATTGACAGAAAGATTGTAGGTGTGTGTACTTTATTTCTTGTGAAGAAAGATGTAGTACTTAATTTTTATCTCGCTGCTGACGAAGAACATAAGAAGGACAGGGTTTCAGATTATTTACTTTATAATTCAATTGAATGGTCGAAAGAGAATAAATTTCGTCTTTATGACATTGGCACATCAAATGTAGGGAATGTTATGCTTCAGGGTCTTTTCGATTTTAAAAAGAAGTTTATGGCAGATGGTTTCCTCAGAAAAAGTTATTCAATTAATCTTTAATTATATTATATGAGTATTAAAAACAAAAGGATATTATTGACAGGCGGTGGAGGATTTATAGGCAGCAGACTGGCTGAACTGCTTAGCAGGGATAACGAACTATTAATCTATGATATTTTTAAACGCGATTCCTTAAAGTATAAGAAATTTACCAAAGGGAATGTAAAAGTAATAAACGGAGATGTAACCGATTACGAACCTTTCAAAAAGGCAACAGAGGATTTTAAGCCTCAGGTAGCATTGCACCTTGCTGCTATTGCAGGTGTGGACACTGTTATTAACAATCCGGTGAAAACACTTGAAGTAAATATACTCGGAACGTTTAATTTTGTTAAAGCACTTGAAAAGTACAGTAGTAAACTTGAAAGGGTAGTCAACTTTTCAACAAGTGAAGTACTCGGTGCTTATTCTTACAAGTCTTCGGAAAAGTCATCTACAAACCTTGCACCCGTTGGCGAAGGAAGATGGACGTATTCAATCAGTAAAGTCACAGGTGAGCATTTGCTTTACAGCTACTACAAAACAAGAGGTTATCCCGCTCTTTCAATCAGACCTTTTAACATTTACGGTCCCGGACAGATTGGCGAGGGTGCAATTCAGATATTTATAAAGAATGCAGTACTTAATAAGAATATTGAAATACACGGAGTCGGAGACCAGATAAGGTCATGGTGTTACATTGATGATATGATTAACGGAACTATGCTTTGTCTTACTAATAAAAAAGCAATAGGCGAAATATTTAATATCGGTAATCCTCGGGGAACAGTGACAATCACTTCACTTGCTGAAAAGATACTGTCGCTTTGCAAAACAAAATCAAAGCTTAAATACGTTCCTAAAAATTATGTGGATGTGGAATTACGAATTCCCAGCATAGAAAAAGCAGAAAAGCTGCTGGGATTTGTTCCGAAAGTTAGTCTTGACGACGGTATCGTAGAAACTTTTAAATGGTATAAAAAACATTTTAACAAATGAATTACTTTTTAATGGCATTCGGGGAAATGAGCCTCAGGGCTGCAAGTGATTTAATCAGCATGAACTCAGTGCCTGCCTTTGTGATTACGCACAAAAGTTATTTGTACGAAAAGAACAAAGAGAATTTCTACGATAAACTTGAAGAACTTTGTACTCTGAACGGAATTAAGTTGTATAAGACCGATAATATTTCAGAGTTGAAAGAAAAAATCAAAGATACTGAAGTCGGAATATGTGCAGGATTTATGGAAATAATTAAGCGTGACATATTCGATTTACCCAGATACGGTATATTAAATCTGCACTGTGGCGAATTACCCGAATACAGAGGGCGCGCACCTATTTCCCGAACTATTATGGACGGCAGGGATTCGCTTTTTATGACACTGCATAAGATTGATGAAGGTGTCGATTCTGGAGATATTCTGCTCGTGAAGAAATTATTCATTGAAGAGGATGATGATGTAAACACGCTTTATTATAAATGTTCTATCAATACCGCAGTTGTAATAAACGAAGGTCTTGAAATGCTTCGTAATAATAAGAGTGATATTTTCAAAAAACAGAATATTCCCGATTCGAATAAACCTCATAAAAAGATTACCGATGAGGAGAGACAGATTGACTGGCAAGCGGGAGTTAAACAGATATTCAATAAAATCAAAGCTCTTACCATTCCATATCCGGCAGCATACACTGTGTTTAAAGGAGTACATTATAATTTCTTAAAAGCAAAACCTGTGTATTCGACAAATGTTTCTGAGAAATACGGAGTAATATACGAAGTTCATGATGATTTTATTCTGATTAATTGCAGGAACGGAATACTTATGGTTTATGATATCAGGAATAAAGATATGGACAAGATAGAAATTAAAACAACCTTTAAAGAAGGAGATATATTCAGTTGAAAATTATTGACGGGCATATTCATATCGGCCAATGGAGTGATGTATTCTTAAATTATAATTCATCCATTGATGAAGCAGTTACAGTTATGAAGGAATCAGGAGTGAGTTCTGCTATAGCACTCCCGTGTGACACATTTGAAAATGAAAAGCTGTTAAATGACGTATTATCCGTAAAAGATGATTTTGTGTTTCACTTTGCTGCCTGGATTAATCCGGAAGATAAAACACTCGATAGTTTTCTTGATAAAAATTCCGAACATATAAAATGTCTTAAGTTTCATCCTTCTTTTCAGAGGAAAAATATTCTTGATGATAGTTTCAGGAAGTATTTTGATTATGCTGAAGATTTGAAAATACCTGTAATTATTCACTGCGGAAGATGGAAAGAAATTGCAAGCTATGACTTTCCTATAGCCTTGGCTAAACAAAGACCGGGACTTAATATAATACTCGCACATTTAGGCGGCGACCAGCCATCTCTGTGTACATCCTGTGCACAAAGTGTTAAGGAAAACGGAATGGATAATCTTTATCTTGGAACTGAATCTGTAAGGGAATTCTATTTCGTTAATGAAGTTGTAAAAACTGTTGGTGCTGAAAAGGTGATTTTCGGCAGTGATTATAATCTCGGATTACCTAATATGTATATACCCGTCGTAGAAAGTCTTAAGGTTTCGCAGGAAGAAAAAGAACTAATATTCTCCGGAAATATATCAAGACTGCTTAATCTTGAGTAAAAGCATTTTACATATTGCGCCGCAGAACTTTGCAGGTATGCCATA
>CAIUQV010000276.1 GCA_903901375.1 uncultured Ignavibacteriota bacterium | reverse complement strand
TTAATTAAAAATCTTGTGGGTCAGGGAGGAATTGAACCTCCCACCTCGTGCTTATAAGGCACGCGCTCTAACCAACTGAGCTACTGACCCAGTGTTGTCCTTGCGGACGGAAACCCTTCAACACTATCCGCGGAGAAGTGTCAGAGTTTTATAGAGCGCTTTCGCGTGTCTGATTTACGAGTTCTATTCTTCCTTAAAAGAACTGACCCAATATTATTAAAGAACTATTATCTTCTTGAACCTGTATAATTCTCGATTATCTTTTCAGATATCGATTTTGGTGTTTCATCATAATGGGAGAATTGCATCGTGTATATTGCTCTTCCCTGTGTCATCGATCTCAATGTCGTTGAATATCCGAACATTTCCGATAATGGAACCATGGCTCTTACTACCTGCGCATCGCTTCTCTGAGACATTCCTTCAATTCTTCCTCTTCTTGAACTTAAATCTCCGTTTACAGAACCCATATAATCATCAGGTGTTACAACTTCAACATCCATAATAGGTTCAAGCAGCACAGGATTTGCTTTTCTTGCTGCTTCCTTGAAAGCCATAGAACCTGCTATCTTAAATGCCATTTCAGATGAATCAACATCGTGATATGAACCATCAATTAAAGTCACTTTTACGTCTTCTACAGGATATCCTGCAAGTACTCCGTTTTTCAGAGATTCTTCAATACCTTTTTCAACTGCAGGTATGTACTCTTTAGGAATAACACCACCTACAATCTTGTTGACAAAAATAAATCCTTTACCTTTTTCATTCGGTTCTAATTCTATCCATACGTGTCCAAACTGTCCCTTACCGCCTGACTGTCTTACAAACTTATGTTCCTGTGTAACTTTCTTTCTTATAGTTTCTTTGTATGCTACCTGCGGTTTACCGACATTTGCATCAACCTTAAATTCCCTTTTAAGCCTGTCAACAATAATCTCCAGGTGAAGTTCACCCATACCTGAAATCAGAGTCTGCCCTGTATTTTCATCAGTGGTTACCCTGAACGTTGGATCTTCATCTGAAAGTTTAGCAAGTGATTCACCAAGCTTATCCTGGTCTGCTTTTGTTTTTGGCTCAATTGCAATCTGTATTACCGGTGCAGGAAATACTATTCTTTCGAGTACAATCGCATCATCTTCAGTACACAGTGTATCACCCGTTCTCGTATTCTTTAAACCGACTGCTGCAGCAATGTCACCGCTGAATACTTCTTTTATATCTTCTCTGTGATTCGCATGCATCTGCAAAATCCTGCCGAGTCTTTCTTTCTTTCCTGAAACGGAATTATATATATAACTTCCTGCTTCAGCTTTTCCTGAATAAACCCTGAAGAAACAAAGCTTACCAACAAAAGGATCGGTCATTATTTTAAATGCAAGAGCACTGAATTTCTCATTATCATCAATTTTTCTTATAATCTGATCATCACTGTGTACGTGATGTGCGGTTATATCCTTTATATCATTAGGAGAAGGTAAAAGGTCAATAACCATATCCAGAAGATTCTGAACACCTTTGTTCTTAAAAGATGAACCGCATAATACCGGAATAATCTTAACCTGAATAGTCGCTTCCCTTAATACTTTCATTATTTCGCTTTCAGAAATCTCTTTACCTTCAAGGAATTTCTCGAGTAAAGTATCGTCAACATCAGAAACAGCTTCGAGTAGCTGCTGTCTGTATTCATTCGCCTGCTTCAGCATTGAGGCAGGAATTTCAATATCTTCAAACGTAGCACCAAGAGTATCTTCATTAAACATTCTTGCCTTCATCGTAACAAGGTCTATAAGCCCCTTAAACATCACTCCCTGTCCAACAGGTATTTGAATAGGTACAGCATTTGCCTTAAGCCTGTCCTTCATCATATTAATCGCATTAAAGAAATCTGCTCCAACCCTGTCCATCTTGTTTACAAAAGCTATCCTCGGAACGGAATATTTATCAGCCTGACGCCATACCGTTTCCGACTGAGGCTCAACGCCGCCAACTGCACAGAATAATGCAACAGCTCCGTCTAATACCCTCAGTGAACGTTCTACTTCAGCAGTAAAATCCACGTGTCCGGGGGTGTCTATAATGTTAATTCTGTGATCTCTCCAGCTGCAGGTAGTAGCAGCCGAAGTAATTGTAATACCTCTTTCTTTTTCTTGCTCCATCCAGTCCATTGTAGCTCCGCCCTCATGGACTTCGCCCATGCGGTGCAGCTTACCGGTATAATACAATATCCTTTCTGTAGTTGTAGTTTTACCGGCGTCAATATGCGCCATTATACCAATGTTTCTAGTTTTATCTAATGATACCAGTCTCGGCATTTAAATTGATTCCCTCTCTTCTCTTTATTTATTTTACCATTTAAAATGCGCAAAAGCCTTATTTGCTTCTGCCATTCTGTGAACGTCTTCCTTTTTCTTCACAGAACTTCCTTCACCAACCGAAGCAGCCATTAACTCATTAGCAAGCCTCTGAGCCATTGTCTTTTCACTTCTCTTGTCTGTGAAAGTTAAAATCCATTTTATACCTAATGCAACTCTTCTGTCAGGACGAACTTCGGTTGGAATCTGATAGTTAGATCCACCAACTCTGCGCGAACGTACCTCTATTGAAGGCATTACATTATTTATAGCTTTATTGAATACCTCTAAAGGATTGTTCTTTGTCTTTTCCTCTATTATTTCAAAAGCTTTATATAAAATCTTTTGGGCGACTAATTTTCTGCCGTCCTTCATAATTGAATTTATGAATCTCCCGACTAATACATCATTGTACTTAAAATCAGGGATTCTGATTCTTTTCTCTGCTCTTTTTCTTCTCATTAAAAAAGATATTATTTATAATTAGAAAATTATTTTGCTACAGCGTCTTTTACTCTTTTTGCGCCGTATTTCGATCTTGATTTCTTTCTGTTGGCAACGCCAGCGGTATCTATTGCACCACGAATGATGTGATACCTAACGCCCGGAAGGTCTTTTACTCTTCCGCCACGGATTAATACTATGGAGTGTTCCTGCAGGTTGTGACCTTCGCCCGGTATATAAGCTGTTACTTCAATACCGTTTGTAAGCCTTACTCTGGCTACTTTTCTTAATGCCGAGTTCGGTTTCTTTGGCGTAGTCGTGTATACACGTGTACACACACCTCTCTTTTGTGGACAAGAATCCATCGCCGGAGCTTTACTCTTATAGACTTTATCCTTACGTCCTTTACGAACTAATTGATTTAATGTTGGCAATCGAATCTAAAGTTTTGATTATCAAAATATTTGAAACCTCTAAAATAGCAATTATATTCATTTTAGTCAACTCAATTCCGTATCCATCTGCTAAATTATTTTATTTGTCTGATTTAGCTGCTGAAAAGAAAATCAACCACCTAAATAATTAATCTGAGTCTTTATTATTTTAAAACAATTTAATACCTATTTTAGGTCCCTGCTTTTAATCCTTGCTATAAAAATCATCCGGTCTTATCGTTTTTTTATATTGGTCTATGATTGGCCTGTGATTGGCCTCCTAATAGTCTCAAATTCTAATTGATTTGAAATATGTCTCAAAATGAGAATATCTGTATCATTTTGAGACATATTATTCTTGTAAACCCTTATTTTTGCAAGATTTAACTGTTTCATTGTGGTACAATAATTGCGCATTTAATTTCTATAATCAATTAATCAGAATACAATTATTATGAAAACAGTCTGTATTACATTATTGCTGTTAGTTTCCTTGATTGCAGTTTCCTGTAATTCCAACGATTCGGTAACACCTCTAAGTCAGGAAGAGCTTCTTTTACAGCAATTTCGGGCTTCAATTATAGACGCCTCAAAACCTCTCACAAAAAGCGGTATCGATACTAATCTTACACCGATCATAAAATCAAACACTGAATTAAAGTGGGATTCTGACTCACATGTGCTTCTGGTAACTTGGACAAATACTAGTTACTTCGATAACAAAGTTGATTCTACAATTATTACTGCAAGTGATATGTGGGTTACTGCAGTCCCGGTTGCAAAAGTTCTGATGGGACATTTTGTTAATGAAACTACAGACCCAGAACTCAGAATGAAACAAGTGCTTGGAATGTGGCCCGATAAACCAAGATCAAGGTTTGTTGAAGTCTGGTCGGATACAAATAATATTTTCAGACCTTGTCCGGATCCTGAAATCTGGGACTGTCAATGTGACACAGTTTATAAACCTAACGTTAGTAACGAACATAAACAATGGTTTGAGAATGAAATATTAAATAAATATGGAGCTGATGGATATCCGTGGACAAGACAAGGGTACACATATGACTGGGGTGGAAGAACTAAATTTGGCGTAAGTGAATTTGTTATTAAAAAAAATTCTCCTGTTAAGATAAAGAGTGTAACTTCACCTTCAACTTTCTATACTATGTATAAGTAAATTGTCAGAAATTAAATTTTATACCAGTAGATATATTATCTGGGATACTTTCTCCCTTTGAAGTTACCGATTTGTCTAAAGCTCCTTCGAGATAAAACAACAAATGATCAAAAGGCTGATACTGCAAACCATAAAAGTAAATAAGTCTGTTAAATGCTTTATTTACTAACGGATCAACATTGTGCGGGTGCTTATAATTGACGCCTCCTAATATACTCCAGTACTTGAATGGATTCCATTTAGCTGCTATCTCTATTCCATACCCGGAATACACAACCGTGGAATCTTTAATCTGTTCAATGTCACCATTCTGCTGGTAAGCATAATTGATACCAAAGAACAATTTATCCGTTGAATAATTAACACCAATCGAAGAATAAACAGGATTAGAATTCAAACCTCTTATGCGGCTCTCAAAATTTGGGGTAAGAAATACTTCGTTAAAAGCTATACCTGCACTTAAATTATACGGGAAACTGTACAATACTGACCCACCTAGACTATTGATTAACCTGCTGAATTCTTTTTCTGATAATTTAAACTGCCCGGATACAGCTATATTTAGATTTGAAATTGAATTCTTGTATAATATTGAATTAGAAGCCCTTCCGGTACCCGTAAATCCTCCGTCTGTACCTTCAGGTGAAAACACATAAGAAGCATATCCGCTGTTATTTTCCGATATATCAGTTATTCCCGCAACTTCGTAATAAGCTCCATATTGTTTCCCTATTGATACTCTTCCGTATTTTTCAAAATCTGCTCCTATAAACCCTTTACGTAAACCAAATAAATTTCCGCTCGCTACACTGACTAAATTCAGAAACCCTGTGTTGCTCGAATTATCCGGCGACAACCTGAAATCTCCGTTACTCGTAAGGAATATTGAAATCTCTATACCGCTGAAAATAGATATATTATTACTAATCTTTTGTTTTGCAACAAGCCCGAATCTTGAACCCGCATCGGTAACACCGATATTTCCATTAGTCTGTATTATCATCAGTTTAATGCGTCCCCAGGGATTAACTTCCGGAATTATATCATTATTTTTAAATGTAATTGAATCATTTTGGTTTGAAATCTGGGAATGTATTGATTCTGTTAACATGAAAATCGAAATAATCAGTGTGATCAGCGAACAAAAAGTATGGTTTTTCATTCTGAATGATTAAAAAGTTTATGAACAAATATGCTGTTACTTCTTTCTAAACAAATTAGATAAATTAAAACGAAATTAATATTCCTATTTAAATCTTCAAATCATAAAATGTATGCCGTTCCTGAAGTTAATTCGGTTATATCTTTTTTAAAGCTGCTTACTTTTGACAATCGCACTTCACAAACAAGATGCACAAGATCTGAAGAATTATTCTCAGATATCTGAATTTTGTTCTTTTCTAAATAGTTCATTACAGCACTGATAAAATTATAACCAAATTTCAATGATACTTTGTCTTTGAGGATTATTTCTTTAGGAATTGTTCTGTTAAGGCACTCGTCAGCTGTTTCAAAATAAGCTCTTTTTAATCCCCCTACTCCGAGCTTTATTCCTCCGAAATAACGGGTTACTACAACAAGTATGTTTTTCAGATTGTGTTTATTGATTGCATCGAAGATTGGCTTCCCGGAAGAACCTGATGGTTCTCCGTCATCATTATACCTGAAAACATCTTTATCATACAATACGTAGGCGAAAGGATGATGTCGGGCATCGAAATACTGACTCCTTATATTAGATAATATTTCTGAACTTTCCAGTGTTGAACTCAAAGGAAACGCATTAGCTATGAACCTTGAACGTTCAATTTTAATTTCAGAGGTGGTTTTCTCAGGTAACGTCAGATAACTATCTTGTTCCAATAAGTATTGTTCATTAATGTTTGCCGTGCCAGCCTTCTTTACCTATAAGCGGCACAAACTTGAAGTTCTTATGTTTGTATATATCAAGATACTCTTTACCGTCTTCATCTTTTTTCCTGATTACCTGCCAGATTTCCTGTTCATTTTTATCGCCGATTGGTATAACCATTCTTCCACCGATTGACAACTGTCTTACGAGTGAATCGGGTAAATCAGGACTTCCGGCTGTTACTACAATCCCTTCATAAGGAGCATTTTCCTTCCAGCCAAGAGTACCATCAGAACATTTCAAATTAACTTTATAATTATTGCTATGCAATATTCTCTTTGCCTCAGTGTATAACTGTTCAATTCTTTCCACAGAATATACTGTCGCTTTCATTTCACAAAGTATTGCAGCCTGATATCCTGAACCAGTACCGATTTCAAGAATTTTGTCACCTTCTTTAATATTAAGAAGCTGAGTCATGAATGCTACCGTGAATGGCTGAGAAATAGTTTGATTATTGCTTATAGGTAGTGCACTGTTATCGTATGCAAGTCTCTTAAATTCAGGAACAACGAAAAATTCTCTTTTTACTTTTCTGAAAGCGTTCAGAACATTTTCATCCCTGATACCGGATTTCATCAACTCATCAACAAGCTCTTTTCTTTTAAGGTCAAAATAGGAAACTGCCA
>CAIUQV010000275.1 GCA_903901375.1 uncultured Ignavibacteriota bacterium | reverse complement strand
CCCATAAAGTAGCCAAGAGGATATTTGAACAATATTCTAAGGAAAATAAAACGGTTTTTATAAATTATTTTCAGGATGGCAATATATACTCTATATTTAAAAAATTTTTTGGATTAGAACATATTACCAGTGTAAATGAAAGCCCCGTTTTCGTAATGGGAATTTTCAGGCTGATTATATTTTTATTTAAGATGAGACCTAAAATCATACATTTGTTAAATTATGAGAGATTTATAGTTTTTGCAATTTTGGTAAAACCATTATTGGGGTTTAAGCTCTTATACACTGTAAATGGGGTGATTGCTCACGAAAACAAGTATTATAATAGTGATACTAAAATTACTGTTTTTAAAAATTTAATTGCAGAATATTTATTGATTAATACTTGTGATTTTGTCTTTGTTCTCTCGGAATTCTCGGTTTTTATTCTGCGAAAATACTATACTATAAATAGAGATAAAATTGTTAAAATATTTAATGGACTTGATGATATATATGTTGAGAATCAACATACAAAGTGCACAGGAATTGAGGAAAACTCAATAGTTTTTATTGGCAATATTAACGCGAAGCAAAAGGGATTTGATTATTTAATAAAGGCTGTTGAAAAGTTGGATTTTGAAGTAAATATATATATAGTTGATTCGGCAAGTAAATCAGGAATGCTAAACTTTTCGAATAAGAATATTAATATATATATTCAGGATAAAATGACTCCTGGGGATCTAATGAATTTCCTGCTTAACAAAAACATTATTGTTTCTGCAAGTGAATATGACAACTTCAACATTTCTGTTTTTGAGGCTATAGCCTGTGGGCTTTTTCCTATATTGACTTTGCAAACTGGTTTAACTGAGCATATTGGTGGTAATATAAAGTGTTTAACTTATCAATACTATGAAGTTGATAAATTATCATGTCACTTGAAAAATGTTATTGTCCAAAAATTAATGGCAAGAGAGGATTATTCAGTATTTTTGAAATATTATACTTGGCAAAATGTTACAAAAAAGTATTCTTCGATTTATAAAATGTGTGTTTGATTAATGGAATTAGTTAGTGTTATAATGCCTGTAAAATCATTAGCTTCGGATATATCTTTAGCTGTTGATAGTATCCTTAATCAAACTTATCGTAATATTGAATTAATCATTATTGCGAAAAGTGATCTAGAGTACATGAAAGATGAAATAATTAGTGATAGTAGAATAAAAGTTGTTAATTGTGAAGGAAATATTTCATCGGCATTAAATACAGGAATAGATTATGCCAAAGGTAAGTATATTATGAGAATGGACTCAGATGATTTTTGCCATAAAAGTAGATTAGAAATTCAGCTTGAAACGTTATCGAAATATAATGTAGAAGTTGTTGGGTGTAATGTTAATTACATAAACAGGAGCAATAAATTTATTCTAAAAAAGATATTCCCTGAATGGGATAAAGACATTAAGTTTTATATGCCAATTAATGTTTCGGTCCCACATCCTACAATTGTAACATACAAAAAAACACTTTTGGAGGTTGGATTATATAACGAATCATTATCAAAAGTAGAAGATTTGGATATATTTTTAAGATTGATAATGAAAGGTGCAACATTCTATAATGTGCAAAAATTTCTTTATTCGTATAGGGTTAAAAGTGAAATCTGGGATACTGAAAGCGAAAATAATTCAATGTCTTATTCTTTAGGTTCCTCTTATATAAATAATATACTAATTGGTCATTCCAATAAAAATAACGGTAAGATTTATTTGACTAAAGCCTTACTTGAATACTATAAAGGAGATATGAGTATTGCCAGGAAATATTT
>CAIUQV010000274.1 GCA_903901375.1 uncultured Ignavibacteriota bacterium | reverse complement strand
CTTCCTAAGCTTTTGAGTTTTGATGTTAAGAATGATTCAATAAAATTCAGCTTTGATAAGCCAGCAGCAGAAATAAAGTTCATAGGTCAGAACGGGACGATAAAGAAAGCCATAAAAGATACGGCATCTGCTTTTTATACGTTCAGGAAAGAAGATACTTATATAAGGACTGAGATTATTTTTCCGGATAAAATAAAATATGAACTTAATACTGTTTTCCGGTACGAAAAGGAAAACAAAACAAATACTTCACCAGAAATAAGCATTCCCAAGAGTGCTTCATTTTATGTACTCTGGCTTGGAGTAATTACTTCGGCAATTTATATGAGATACAGAAGAAGAAAATAGCTATAATTCCTTTTTGAGATGTTTCATTCTGAAAACAAAGTAGTTCATAACATTTATACCATTTCTTACAATTCTAATAGTATCAGGGTTTTCTATAGTCTGAAAATAATCACTATAAAATTTTGAAGGCAGATTATAATCTCTGCTGGAGCAAATATAGTAAGCATCATCACCTACAGAAGGTTTTACTCTTTTTGAGTTTATCCAGTAATAATTTCTAATGTTTTCGAGGCTGCCGAGTGCATAAGAATAAACTGCTGAACTTAGCCCGATATAATAATCAAAATTAGCAGCCGGAAACCAGCGCCATGTATATATACGCGGACTGGGTTTGATTCTGTCTTGCTGAAGGTCCTGATTGTACAGGGTATTAAATTTTTCAGAAAGCTGATTCCATCCGTAAATATCCAATGATGCATCATCCTCGCCAAGGTTTTCGGGAGTTCTGTCTTTGACGTCGTTGAAGAAGATACCGGTTTTTACCTGAAGCATACCTGCCAAAAGAACAATTCCGAGTAATGACAGAGCAGATTTTACTGCATAATGAACTTTACTACCCGAAATATTGCTTAAGAAATAAGATGTAATGAGTATCAGTCCTATGTAACCCGGAGCAGACCAATGAGGAAGAGTTCTTCGTGTAAGTGATGAAAGAAGGAAAACAACAATAACAGGCAGACTGACAAGAAGCAGAAGCCTGAAATAATCTTTATTAATTTCTGACTTATTCCTGAAAAAAGCAGTCAGAGTAATGATTGCAAGAATAAAATTAACAGGGTTATTGTAAAAAATCTGACCGGCAATTTCGGTTCCGAGAAAATCCGGTCGTAAAGATAAATTATTTACTGCTACCCTATCGCCCTGAAATGTGAAACTGATAAAATTATTGTTAACATTCCAAATTATTACAGGAATAAATACCAGAGCGGAAAGCAGAACAGCGAAATACAGTTCTTTTTGCTTAAGCCAGGAACGATTAAAGAAAACAATATAAGCAAGAGCGCCAATCCAAATGAAGACAGCAGTATATTTTGAAAGCATACCAAGTCCGATGAAAATTCCTGCTGCAAGAAGGAGTTTCCTTGAGTATGAATCCGGATTTTTTACAGGAAGTATCTTTACAAAAACAAGAAGAGATAACAACCAGAACAAAAGAAGCGGAGTATCGGGAAGGATAAAGACACCGCTTATGAAAAAGCAATAAACAGAAGAAGTGTAAAGTAAAGCTGCATAAAAACCTGCCTGAGAGTCTTTTATCGTCTTCCCTATCCTGAAAATCAGGAATGTATTAATTGTTCCAATAACTACAGATGCCAGTCTGACGAAAAATTCACTCTGAAAATTAAGATTCAGAGTGAATAACTGAATGATGTATCCAACCATAGGCGGATGGTCAAAATGACTTAAAGATGGATACAGAGCATAAGCCCAATAATTGACCTCATCGTTACTTAAATCGATACTTGCAGAAATAAGAGCTCTCACAGCGAATGAAATAAGCAGAAGGAGTAACAATCTTGAGTTATATTTTGAGAATAACGGTTTCACGAATTTATGATATTACAATAATTTAAAAAGGATTGATAAAAAATTCAATGTTTAATGAAAAACGCAAGTTATATTAAATTTGT
>CAIUQV010000273.1 GCA_903901375.1 uncultured Ignavibacteriota bacterium | reverse complement strand
CTCTATATGCCCAACCTGAACTATCGTTCCTTCTTTTTTCAGCGACTCAAGTTCTTCTGCTTCTTTCAGCGTTTCTGTAACTGGTTTTTCTATGAAAGTATGAATATTCCTTTTTAACGTTTCCTTTGCAATAGAATAGTGAGTTGTGGTAGGAGTAACAACTAATACAGCATTCACTTCATTTAGCATTTCTTCCAGTGTACTGTATGCCTTAATTCCGTATTTATCTGCCAGTGAAGTAGTCTCATCCGTATTAATGTCATAAATACCTGCTAGGCTCACATCCTTATTTTCTTCTTCGATTTCTTTTACATTCTTTATGTGTAACTTACCAAGATGCCCGCATCCTATTACACCTGCATTAATTTTCATTCTGTATATTGTTTGATGGTTCTGCGTGTATAATCACATTGCTTAAATTCGGGTATAACTCTTTTATATGAAGATATATTCTGCTTTCAAGTATCGTTACCACATCATGCACTTCATCAAAAGTGTATTTATTCTTGAATGAACAGCTTAATGAGACCCTTATTTTTCCTGTACTGTTCACAACTTTAATGTCACCGTAATCTTCAATCTTTTCCTCCTTGTCCAGAATCTTCCTTATGTTGTCAATTAAATCATTCGATGTTTCTGTTATATCAATCGTGTCAAATAATATTTCGCTCGGTTCATCAAGATGTATTTTTACTTTCTTAATAATTGATATCTTCTCGAGTATTTTGTCTTCAAGCTCTGAAATAATATCATGTGCTTTTATAAGGTCATTTGTATTCTCAATCTCCACGTGCAGTTCACTGAATATCTCTTCTTTTATCCTGTGTGAAAATATATCGTGGCATTTAAACCCTGAATCATTAACCACCATTCTTATTTTCTCATTCAGTGTTTCGCTTTCTGTCTCAATCGGTTCAGAATGTATCACTACGTCAACATTAGGAAATGATTCCTTTATCTGTCTCTCAGCCATATCCATCAGGTCATGTGTCATTGAAAATGATTTTGTACGTCCTATCTGTATTATCGCATCCACAAATATTTTAGAACCGCTTCCCCTGAGTCTTAAACTCTTTATTCCTTCTATTCCTTTAATCGATAATATTTTTTCGCTTATGTTTTCTTCTATTCCGTCCGGAACCCTGTCAAGAAGTGAACCTATCGCTTTCTTGGAAAGTCCTAATGTTGTAATTATAATAATTATCGATACTATCAAAGCACTAATCGGGTCTGCAAGATGAAACCAGTTGAAATAACTGAATATCATTCCTATTAATACTACAATCGAACTAAGCACATCCGAAGAAAAATGAAGTGAATCTGCCTCAAGCGCCTGCGAATGTGTCTCCTTAGCTACTTTCATTAATGCTCTCGACCTTTGTATATCAATGAATACACAAATAAGAATTGCACCAAACACAAAAATATTAAGCTTTATTTCTACAGGTGTTATTATTCTGTCTATTGATTCATAAATTAAGTAAGCACACATTAGCACAAGTATAAATACCTGAAACAATGCAGAAAAACTTTCTATCTTTTCGTGTCCGTAATGGTGATTCTTATCTGGTGGTTTTGTGGAATATCTTATTGACAGTATAGTCGCAACAGTTGCAATCAAATCTGTTGAGGAATGAAACAGTTCTGACAAGACCCCTATACTGCCGCTGATATAACTCGCTAATGCTTTCAAAAATACTATAAACAGTGCAGCGAAAAGAGATATATTTGCTACTCTTATTTTCTTTGCATTGTTTATATCAACTTTGTTCGTCATGCTGTTAATTAATTAATTCTCCTGTTTTTTCTTCTCCTTTAAACTGTGCAAGAAATACTCCTGCAAAAGTTATTATAGCACCGACTATGAAAAAATAAGATATTTCTTCTTTTAATAAAACCCAAGAAAATACGATTGTCACTATTGGTGATACATTGGTAGTTGTGGTTAATTCTGTCACATTAATGTGTTTCGATGCATAAGTGAATACAAAATATCCTGCAAACGCAACAAGTAACGATAAATGTATAAAACCAAGTATGCCGGATGTTGTAAGTTTATCAAATGTGAGGTTCTTTAAGTCAAAAAGAAATATTGGTATATACATTATTATACCAATCGTAAATGCTATCGTTGAAGTTTTCAGCGCACCGTATTTTGTTACAAGGTCTTTGCTTAGTGTTATGTATGCCGCCCATGAAAGTACTGCAAACACAAGCATTATATCTCCAAGAAAAACGTTTGAGTCCGATACTTTACTCTTCATTATTGCATCATAAAACACAAAGAATATTCCGAATATTGTCAGAAGTATTGGTATCAAACGCCTGACAGAATACTTTTCGTGTTTCTGTGCTATCGCAATGAAATAAGCAAACAGGGGAGTACAGGCATACGTTACTCCGGAATGAGATGCGTACGATAAATTCACTCCGTTCAAAAAGAAGAACTGGTTTATTGGAATTACTAAAGCGCCAAGTATTAAAAATCTGTTTAAGTCAACTTTATCAAATTTATACGATTGTCTTTTAATATTAAATAAAAGATTAAAAAGTACTGTTGCAGTTCCAAATCGCAGAAATGCCAGACTTAGTGGTGAGATTTCGGATACAGTAAATTTTGCAGCAATTGGAGTAAATGCAGCTGTAAATATTAAAAATAGGATTATTAAAACTTTTCTCATTAAACGTTATATCTGTAATAAAACAAGGGGACATTTGTTAGCCCCCTTGTTTTAAATATCATTATGAAAACTATTTAGTCTTCTTCTTTGCAAGTGAAACATTCTTGGCAGCTTTTACTCTTGCTTTTGCCTTCTTGTGTTTCTTCATTGCTGTCTTTTTTGGTTTGTTCATTTTTGTTTTTTATTTAAATTATGCAATTGTTACGTCTTTATCAATGTAAACATCCTGAATGGCATTCAAAAGCTTTACTCCATCTGCCATTGGTTTCTGGAATGCCTTTCTTCCTGAAATAAGACCCATTCCTCCTGCACGTTTGTTGATGATTGCTGTCTTAACTGCTTCCTGTAAATCAGATTCGCCTTTGCCTGTTGAAGCTCCGCCTGAGTTAATTAATCCGGCTCTGCCCATATAACAGTTTGCTACCTGATAGCGTGTTAAGTCAATCGGATTGTCCGATGATAATTTCGCATATACATCCTTATGTGTCTTACCGAATTTCAGTGCATTGTATCCGCCGTTGTTCTCAGGAAGTTTCTGCTTGATGATGTCTGCCTGAATTGTTACACCTAAATGATTTGCCTGACCGGTCAAATCTGCCGATACGTGATAATCTTTATCTCCTTTTACATTAAAAGCAGGATTTCTCAGATAACACCAGAGAATTGTTACCATTCCAAGCTCGTGTGCATATGAGAAAGCATCTGTTACTTCCTGTATCTGTCTTGCAGATTCATCCGAACCGAAATAAATCGTCGCACCAACTGCAATCGCTCCCATATCAAATGCCTGATCTATGTTTGCAAACATTATCTGGTCATACTTATTCGGATATGAAAGAAACTCATTGTGATTAATCTTCAGAATAAAAGGAATCTTGTGAGCGTATTGTCTTGAAACTGCACCAAGTACGCCAAGTGTCGATGCTACAGCGTTACATCCGCCTTCAATAGCAAGTTTAACTATATTTCCCGGGTCAAAATATATAGGTTCCGGTGCAAATGATGCTCCAGCCGAATGTTCAATTCCCTGATCAACAGGTAATATTGAGACATAACCTGTTCCGCCAAGTCTGCCTGAATTGAATATCGTCTGCATATTTCTGAGTACATTAGGTGTCCTGTCAGAATCTTTCCAGACTCTGTCTACAAAGTCGCTTCCCGGTAAATGTAAACTTTCTTTTGGTATTGTAGTACATTTGTGAGTTAACAATCCCTCATTCTCTTTGCCGATAATTTCTTTTATCTTCTCAATCATGATATTTAATATTTAAATTTGTTAATTAAAACGATGTTATTAACATCATTATTTGTATAGTAATTATATTCGTCATTCAAATTTATTTCGCGGATAAATCCAAGTGCAGTGTAATCAAAGTTCGATTTCCCCGTACTGGTTATGAATCCGCATTCTGTGTCTGTATTTGCTTCCTTGAAGAATATTTTATCCCCGGTCTTCATCTCTTTATCGGAATTAAACTTTAACATTATTTTTGGGATTTTACCCTGAGAATCTAGTCTTGCAATTACTTCCTGTCCTATGTAACATCCTTTTTTAAATGATATGTAATCTTTTAGACCGCATTCCAGGGGATTTACTTCTTCATTTAGTTCATTTTTATCATAAAGATAAGCCTTATCTATGGCCAAACTCTTAAATTCTGATTCGGATATTATTTCATTCTGCTCAAGAACAACTTTGATAAAATCTGATTCTTCATTGAAAACCAGTATATTTATCTTCCTGAAACGGTAATCGTCAATATAGAATAAATTATTCTCTAAATTATTACAACCACCAAGAAATTCATAATCGTTGTCAAATTCTGGTATCAAAGTGTACTTTTCGCATCTATCCGTATTTACTTCAATATCTTCAGTTACGATGTATTTATTTAAATACTCACTTACGGATTTACCATTATTAACCGTTGGTGCTATTATAAATTCGCTACCGGTATTTAATACGGTAACTAAATCAATAATTCTTCCTTTCTCTGTCAGAAATAAAGTCCTGCGTAATGTACTTTTCTCAAAATTGCTGAAATCGTTCGTGGATACTCGCTGTAAAAAATCAGTTACATCTTTTCCATTCAGGCGTAAAATATCAGCACTTTCTTTGTAAACTTTCATAAATTTGTAATATACATTATGCAATTTACTCAAAATTGAAATAAGATTAAATGATATAAATGATAAATATTTGAATTTTAGTCTGGTAATACTACTAATCATCTGCTTTCTGTCATTTCCAATTGGTTACTGTTCTTATTGTGAGACAGGATATTATTTATTTTTATCATTTCTTTTACTCTTTAAAAAATCCGCTTTTTTAGCTAAATTATATGTTGAATTAAAATTTAAACTAATTTAATTATATTTATGTCAAAACATGTTAAATCGTCTAAGCACGGTACTGAAGAAAAAATGATGCTCTGGTACTACAAAGGTACTGAGTATTTTGAAAAGAATAAAAACCGTGTTTATACCATTCTTACGGTACTTGTGATTATCATCGCAGTTATTTTTATCTATTTCAGAAACCAGAGTCAGAAATCTGAAACTGCTGCTCTTGAATTGGCAAAGGTGAAACAGATTTATTCAGCTGATATGTTTCAGATGGCAATAAACGGGGATTCCCTCGGAATGTCAAAGGGACTTTTGTACATCGTTAATGAATTCGGTTCAACTGAAAGTGGTGAGACTGCAAAACTTATGCTTGCCAATTCTTACTATAATCTAAGAGATTTTGAAAACGCAAACAAATATTATAAAGATTATTCAGGAAAAAATGAAATGTTCAAAGCTGCTGCACTTGCTGGCTTAGGTGCTGTTTGCGAAACAAAAGGCGATTGGGTTAATGCAGCTAAATACTATGACAAGGCTTCTAAGGTTTCTAAAAATGTTACTAATAATGACGAATATCTATTCTATGCTATCAGAAGTTATTTCAATGCAAAAGATAATGATAATCTTAAGAAGTCTATAAAAGCTCTGAAAACTGATTTCCCGAAATCGAAGTTCATTAATATGCTTGTAAGATATGATAATGGAGATCAATCTTAATTATTAATTCTATGACGCTAAAAGAAAAGATTAATGACGATTTAAAAAAGTCTATGCTTGCTCAGAATGCTTTCAGAACTGAAACTCTGAGAAGTATCAGGGCTGAAATCCTTAAGATGGATAAATCAGGCATGGACAGAGAGATGAATGAAGAAGAAGAACTCCAGCTCTTGAATAAACAGGCAAAAATGCGTAAGGA
The DNA here is from genome assembly GCA_903901375.1 of uncultured Ignavibacteriota bacterium. GTDB lineage: Bacteria > Bacteroidota > Ignavibacteria > Tepidaquicellales > Tepidaquicellaceae > CAIKZJ01. The sequence continues at coordinate 9,881 of CAIUQV010000273.1, read as the reverse complement.
ATCTATTGAAATGTTTGAAGCAGCTGGACGTGCTGACCTTGTTGAACGAGAAACCAAACAGCTTGAAATTATAAACGAATATTTACCAAAACAGCTTTCACGTGAAGAAGCTGAATCAATTATTGATAATGTTATAAAGGAATCCGGAGCAGTTTCTGCCAAAGATATCGGAAAAGTGATGGGACCTGTTATGAAAGAGTTGAAAGGAAAGTTTGATGGTAAAATCATTCAGGAGATTGTTAAAAGCCGTCTCGGATAAAGAGTTTGAATGCACTCGATATCATAATATTGATAATGATTGTTTTGCCTGCAATCTTCGGATTGAAAAAAGGCTTTCTTAAGAGTGTGTTTTCATACGTAGCAATTGTAGCCGGAATTATACTTTCTGTTAAGTTTAATTCCGGCTTTGTTTTAATTCTAAAACCTGTCATTAAAGACCCTAAATTAGCTCAGTTAATTACTTTTGTATTGATTGTTCTTTCTGTCTATCTGCTCGGAATTTTTCTTGCAAGCAAAATATCAAAATTAAATTTCATTTCTGAAACTATCGATAAGGTTGGTGGATTTCTTTTTGGCGGATTGAAAGGTATACTCTTTGTCAGTTTATCACTTCTCTTGCTGGTTTCTTTCTCGATAATTCCTAAATCACAGAAAAACGGTTCTTTCCTTTATCCATACGTTTCTCAGGCAGCACCTTCTACTTACAATGTTGTTAAAGATATTATTCCGTTTAATAAGAAAGATTTTAATGATGTGCTGGGTTATGTTATTAATGATTCAACCAAGACTAAATAAATGAATATTAAAGAAGTACAGAAGAAACTTGAATTCGATAAAGTTTGCGAAAAGTTAAAGTCTTATTGCTCATCTCAGTATGGGATAGATAAAATTGATGATATAGAAATATTCACTTCTCCTTTGCTGCTTAAAATTGAATTCAGCAAACTGAATTCTATGAAAAGCTTTATTGAGTCAGGAAATGAAATTAATATAGATGGATTAAAAGATATAAGAAGTGAAATTGAAAAAATCAGGATACCCGGAAATTATATTCAGCCTGAAAAGTATAACTGGATTAAAGATTTTCTGCGAATAAGCCGGATTGTTAAAGCTCAGATTAAATCTATTCAAAACAGTGATGATTTAAATAACCTTGCTGATGGGCTTTATACTGATAAAGTTCTCGAACATAATATTGAGTCTACCATAGATGCTAACGGAGAAGTTCGTGACAGTGCCTCTAAGAATCTTAAAAGAATAAGAGAGAACTTAATCGAAAATCGCGATTCGCTTCGTAAACTTCTGTCGAAACTTCTCAAAAGAGTAACTGAACAGGAATATACTCAGGATGATATTATCACTCTTCGTGACGGCCGTTCTGTAATTCCTGTAAAAGTTGAAAATAAACGTAAAGTTCCCGGCATTATCCACAGCTCATCGGCTACCGGATATACAGTTTTTATTGAACCATCCGAAACTATTGAATTAAATAATGAAATTACTGAATTACAATATGAGGAAAAAAGGGAAGTTGAGAAAATCTTAAGATACCTTTCTGCAGAAATTGCAAAGTACTATAACGAGCTTAAAGTAAATTCAGAAATCCTTGCCGAAATTGATTTAATAGTTGCAAAGGCAAAATATGCTGTTGAATTTAATTGTATTCAGCCTGAAATATCTTCTGAGAAAGTTCATTTGGTAAATGGATATCATCCGGTATTAACTTATAAACTTGAAAGAAGTAATGTCGTTCCTTTGAATTTCTCGGTTGATGCGAATGTTAATACGGTTGTCATAACAGGTCCGAATGCAGGAGGGAAAACAGTTTCGTTAAAGACTATCGGTTTGCTTCAAATGATGTTTCAGTCTGGTATGATGGTTCCTGCCTCCGAAGAGAGTATTTTCAGAGTTTACTCAAGGTTCTTTACAGTTATTGGTGATGAACAGTCTATCGAAAACAGTTTGAGTTCATTCAGTTCTCATCTAAAAGAATTAAAGGATGTTATTGTCAATTCGGATGATAATTCACTTGTTCTTATTGATGAAATCTGCAGCGGCACTGACCCTAAATTTGGCTCTGCTCTTTCTGCCTCGATTCTGAAATATCTTTCTGATAGAAATTGCTTTACAGTCGTTACTACTCACATTGGTGATTTGAAAATTTATGCTCATAATAATGATAAGTTTATCAATGCTTCATTGGAATTTAATTTTGATAAATTATCTCCTTCTTTTAATTTCCAGATTGGAATTCCCGGTCAGAGTTTTACATTCGAACTTGCTGAGAAATTCAATCTCCCTGAAGGTATTATCAAATATGCTTCTACTTTAGTAGTTGATGACCAGCATAAAATTGAGGATATGCTAAGGGAATTAAATGAATCAAGGTTGAAATATTCAGAGCTAAAGCATGAATACGAAGAGAAATCTGCAAAAGCTAAATCGCTTAGTGAAGAATACGACAGAAAACTAAATATGATTAATCTTACCGAAAAGGAAATTATTAATCAGGCTAAAGAAAAAGCTTCTGCTATATTGGAGGAAGGAAGAGGACTTATTGAGAAAGCAGTAAAAGATGTCAGGGAAAAGGAGAAAACTGTTTCTGAAATTAAAAAGGAATTTACAGAAAACTCATTGAAGCTTCAGCCTGGGTCGAATAAAGCTAATGAGCCGAAAGTTGTTTTTAATATTGGTGATGTTGTAAGGATTAAAGACTCAAATTCGATTGGTGAAATAACTGAAATCAATAAGGATAATGTGATTATTAATTCAAATGGACTGACTGTAAAATCTAAGACAAGTAAACTCATTTTCGTTGAGAATAATAAGAATAATAAAGAAAATGATTATAAAATCATTCTAAGCAAAGCTTTTGATACAAACCTTGATATCAGGGGCAAATATGCAAATGAGATAGAAGAATTACTTGAAAATTTCATTTACGACGGACATATTAACAATATCTCGGTTCTTTCTGTTGTGCATGGAAAAGGTACCGGAAGTTTAAGAAAAGCTGTGCATAGCTTGTTGAAAAGAAATAAATTTGTTAACAGTTTCAGACTTGGTAACTGGAATGAAGGTGATTCCGGAGTTACTATTGTTGAACTTAAATACTAATCTATGGCAAAAAGAATTTTAATAGTAGATGATGAAGAGTCAATCGTTGATAGTTTGTCCTTAATTCTCAGGCACGCTAATTATGAGGTCGATGCCTGCTACGATGGTATTGCCGCTCTTCAGAAATATGCCAAAAATAGTTATGACCTGATATTGCTCGACATAAAAATGCCTAAAATGGATGGAATGGAAGTCCTTGATAAAATAATGGAATTGAATAAAGAACAGCTGGTTATAATGATATCCGGGCATGGCAACATTGAAACTGCTGTTGAAGCTACCAAACGAGGAGCATATTATTTTCTGGAAAAACCTCTGCCGGATATTTCAGAACTTTTAGTTACTTTTAAAAACGCTATAGATTTCAAAATCAGCAGGGATGAACTCGCGAAATACAGAAGTAAACTCGTTGAATCAAATAAAATTATAGGTAGCAACGAGCGAATTAAGAATGTAATTGAACTGATTGAAAAATATAAGAACTTAAATCTGAATTTATTAATAACAGGTGAAAGTGGTACCGGAAAATTATTAGTTGCCAATCTGCTCCATTATAATTCCAACCGTTCAGATAAACCTATGGTCGTTATTAATTGTGCAAACATAAAAGGTTCAAATGTTGATGAAGAACTTTTTGGAATTGTTGAGTTAGGTGAAATTAAAAGAAAAGGTAAACTCGAAGATTCCATTGGCGGGACTATACTTTTTGATGAAATATCTAATATGAACCTCGATGTTCAGTCAAAGTTACTGAAAGTAATCGATGAGGGAAAATTTAATAGGGTAGGGGAGAGTAAAGACATTAACACAGATATAAGGTTTCTATTCACTACTAACAGGGATTTGCAGTCTCTTATTGCTGAAGGTAATTTCAGAGAAGACTTATTCCATCGTATTAATGTTATGAATATTAATATACCACCTTTAAGGGAAAGAATAGACGATTTACCCTTGTTAACGGAATATTTTGTAGAGCAGATTTGTAACGCATACAATGTATCTTTGAAAATATTCACTGAAAGTGCACTTAATCGGATGAAGTCATTTCGCTGGCCGGGAAACGTCAGGGAACTAAAGAATTTCATTGAACGAATTCTGTTTACGGTTGAAAGAGATCAGATTACAGTTGAGGATATTGAATTGCCCGAAACAAAACATACAAAAGAACTGAATGATTTACTTAATAAATATTTATCCCTGAATGAGTTTCAGAATGAATCCGAGAAAATGTTTCTTCTGAAAATACTGCAGGATTATAAATACAATATAAGTCAAACGGCGGAAGCATTAAAGATTCAGAGAAGTCATTTATATAAGTTGATGGGTAAATATGATATTCCTACGCCGAGTAAGATTAAGTAAACAGGCGGAGATCAAGAAGTAAGTCTTTTTCTATTTTTTCTATAATGAAATTGAAATCATTGTGCGAATGCACAAAATCAAGGTTATCTTTATTTATTACAAGCACTCTGCCAAGTTTATAGCTTTTTATCCACTCCTCATAACTATCGTTCAATTCTTCAAGATAATTAATGTCGATGTCTTTTTCGAAATCTCTGCCTCTGATTTTTATCTGATTGATTAATGTTGGTATACTGGCCTGAAGATAAACGAGAAGGTCCGGCGGTTGAAGATATGCAGTCATATCATCAAATAAATTTGTGTATGTTTCATAATCTCTGTCAGACATCTTTCCAAGCTTATGTAAATTCTTGGCAAATATACTTACGTCCTCGTATATACTTCTGTCTTGTATAACTGAACCGGTTTTTTCTGTTAAGTCTTTATGAATTTTAAACCTGTGGGCAAGAAAATATATCTGTAGATTAAATGACCATCTTGACATATCACCGTAAAAGTCTGAAAGATAAGGATTGTCTGCAACAGATTCATAATATGGAGTCCATTTGAATTTTTCAGCAAGCAAGCCTGTCAGAGATGATTTCCCTGATCCTATATTTCCGGCAACCGATATGAAGATTTTTCTTGATGCCAATGTGGTAAAATTAAAAAGGCCAGATTGTTATATCTGGCCCTGCTAATAATTTATTCTTTTGTTTCGCTCGGTTGTGTTGTTTCCGGTGTTTCCTGAATTTCTGTTGCAGGAGTTTCGACAACAGTCTCCTCTATAACAGATTCAAGAACCTTTCTTTTCTTTTCCTTAATCTTGGTTGCAGCTTTGCCTGTCAGACTTCTTAAGTAATATAATTTTGCTCTGCGAATTCCGCCATGCTTAATTATTTCTACCTTTGCAATCTTTGGCGAATTATACGGGAATATTCTCTCAACGCCTACTCCATTCGAAATCTTTCTGACTCTGAATGTTTTGCTTAAACCGCTGCCTTTGATTCCCATTACAATTCCTTTGAATTGCTGAATTCTTTCTTTATCACCTTCGATAACTTTTACAAATACTGTAACTGTATCACCGACGTGAAAATCCGGCAAATCGTTTCTTAATTGTGCCGCTTCGACTAATTTAATTTTGTCCATTTCTTAATTTTACTCCTGTAACTGTTATGATTTATTTAATTTTCTTATTTTATTGTATTTTGCTTTTGCTTTTTTAATGCGCCATTCATTTATCTTGCTGTGATTACCCGATAATAACACATCAGGTACTTTCATACTTTCATATTTCTCAGGTCTTGTATACTGCGGACAGTCAAAACCTGCTTCCGTCTGAAAAGAATCAGTTAAAGCCGATTCTCCGTCTCCTAAGGCTCCCGGCAGTAATCTCGCAACAGAATCAATAAAAACAAGTGCCGCTATATCACCGCAGGATAGTACATAATCTCCAATCGATATTTCTTTCGTAACAAATTTCTTAATTACTCTCTCATCAATCCCTTTGTAGTGTCCGCAAATTAGAAGTAAATTTGATTTTAAAGAAAAATCATTTACTATCTTTTGTTTCAATTTAATTCCCTGAGCAGAAAAATATATTACTTCATCGTAATCTCTTTTCGCCATAAGTTCTTTTAGACACTTAAACATTGGTTCGGGTTTCAAAATCATTCCTGCCCCTCCGCCGTATGGAGTATCGTCTATCTGTTTGTACTTTCCTTCTGCATACTCCCTTAGATTATGCATATGTACTTCAATAAGTCCTTTCGAACTTACTCTTGAAATCAAACCATTTGTCAAAGAACTGCCTAATATCTTAGGATTTGCAGAAACTATATCGAACCTAATCATCTTCTTCGGTAAATCCTTCAATCAGTTTTACTTCTATCCTTTTATTCTTAACATCAATCTTAGTCACAAATTCTTTTATTAAAGGTAACATTATTTCATTACCTTTATTATTCTTTATAAACAAAATATCAGAAGATCCAAAATTGTCTATTTTCGTTACAGTACCTAATAATTTATCAGATTCAAACACTTCACATCCTATCATTTCGTAATAGTAGTATAATCCTTTTGGGAGTTTTACTCTTTTCTTCTCATCTATACATATCAGCTTGTTAAGAAGGGGATTAACTTTGTCGATATTATCAAATCCCTTTATACTTAATCTGACAAAACTATTAAAGAGCTGAACATCAAATATACTAAAGTTACTCTCATTCGTTAATTCATTAATCACAAACTTATTCAGCTTTTCATCATACAACTGTATTTCTTTTAGTCGCAAAAACCTTTCAGGAAAATCTGTCAGAAGTATTACTTTTACAGCTCCTTTAATACCTATGGTTTTTGTAATTTTACCGATGAATATAAATTGATCTAAATTACTCACTGCTATTCATTTTAATAACGGAAAAATTTATTAACCGTCTATTTCAATCTGTAATTTATGTATTATAAATACTTAAATCACATAAATTGTAAACTAACTAAGTCTCAGATTTCTTCAGACGACCTATTTAGACTCTTCGGTCTTGGCTTCTGCCTTTTTAGCTTTTGTTTCTTTCTGTCTTGCTTTTCTTGCCTTAGCACGTGCTAATTTAGCTGGTTTATCAGCATTAAACTGATTAATCTTTTCTTCAATCTTTTCAGCACTTAACTTAGTCTTTGAAAGGCGGTATTTCATCATTAAGCCTTCTTTTTTAAGTAAACTTTTTACTGTTTCAGTTGGCTGTGCACCGTTGTTTAACCAGTAAAGAACTCTGGTTTCTTTAAAAGTTAATAATACCGGCTCAGTGTGTGGATTGTAATGACCAACTGATTCAATAAATCTTCCGTCTCTCGGTGAACGAGAATCCGCAGCTACTATTTTGTAAAGAGGGATATGTTTCTTACCCATTCTTTTAAGTCTCAATTTGACCAATTAAACGTGTCTCCTTTCGATTTCTTCTTATCGATTTAATTTATTATTATTTTATTAATTAAAATCCTTGTATTTCTATCTTAAATTCATTCCTCTCATCACGTCAGGCGGTAATTTTAATCCCTTCAGCATATTCTTCATCTTTCCGCTTGAAAATCCTTTCATCATTTTTCGCATATCATCAAATTGCTTTATCAGCCTGTTTACATCCTGTATGCTCGAACCACTGCCGTCTGCTATTCTTCTTCTTCTCGTTCCGTTAAGCACATTCGGGTTCTCTCTTTCTTCTTTCGTCATTGAAAGGATTACCGCTTCAATTTTGTTAAACACCTTCTCGTCTATTTCTTTATCTTTAAGTGCTTTACTCGCACCGGGGATCATCGACAATAATCCGCCTATTGAACCCATTTTCTTCACTTGCTTTATCTGTGCAAGAAAGTCGTTAAAGTCGAACTTGTTCTTTCTTAACTTTTCTTCAAGTTTAGCAGATTCAGTTAAATCAATTTCCTGCTGTGCTTTCTCAACAAACGATACAATGTCACCCATCCCAAGAATTCTCGAAGCCATTCTGTCAGGATGAAACTGTTCTATTGCATCAAGTTTCTCACCAACACTAATAAACTTTATTGGTTTTGTAACTACTGCACGTATCGATAATGCAGCTCCGCCCTTTGTATCACCGTCAAGTTTTGTAAGTACAATTCCAGTATAATCAAGTTTATCATGGAAAGCTTTTGCCGTGTTTACTGCATCCTGACCAGTCATTGAATCAACTACAAATAATATCTCTTCAGGTGCTATATGTTTTTTGATCTCGGCAACTTCATTCATCATCTGTTCATCTATTGCAAGCCTTCCCGCCGTATCGATAATCATCACGTCTCTTGCATTCTTTCTCGCAAAATCTTCACCTTGTTTTGTTATCTTAACAACATCTTTTTCACCGTCAATTGAAAATACCGGAATATCTATTTCTTTCCCTAATACTTTCAACTGTTCAACTGCTGCAGGCCTGTATATATCGCATGCAACCAGCAGGGGATTCCTCCCTTTCGATTTTAATTGCTTTGCAAGTTTGGCAGCAAGGGTTGTCTTACCTGAACCCTGCAAGCCTGCAAGCATTATCGAAGATGGAATATTGTTCGAAAACTTTAAATCACTCTTTTCTGAACCCATCAGCTCAATTAACTCATCGTTAATTATTTTGACTATTAACTGACCTGGGGTTATACTGTTAATTACATTCTGACCAAGAGATTTTAATTTAACATTAGCTATAAAATTTGTTACTACTTTATAGTTAACGTCAGCATCAAATAAGACTCTACGGACTTCGCGCAGTGATTCATCTACGTTTTTTTCCGTAATTTTGCCCTGACCTCTGATTTTCTTAAGAACAGAGTCAAACTTATTTGTTAAATCTTCAAACATTAAAATATTTTATACAAACGCTAAATTTAACAAAAATCTGCTATTTATTCAATGATATAATGAATATTACTGTTGATTAAAATCAAGGGATCTTGTTTTAAAACCGTCTCCCATTACGTCGTTAACGTCTACCAAAACCATAAATGCTTTCGGATCTTCCTCTTTCACAAGCCTCCTTAAACTTGTTATTTGCCTTCTGTTCACTACTACAAACAGTACATTCTGTTTTTCACCGCTGTATCCGCCTTCACTGTGAAATACTGTAATTCCTCTGTCCAGTTCCGAAATTATCCTTTCCTTAATATTATCTTCAAATTTTGACATAATATATGCACCTTTTGTGTATGGTATACCCTCAGCAGTAATATCGACGATTTGTGTTGTTATAAACAGATTCAAATATCCCCAGATTACAAGATTTAAATCTTTAAAAGCTATTCCTATCGAAAAGATTATTAATGTTTCTATTATCCAGTATCCTGTCCCGATTGACATTCCTGAATATTGTTTCAGCATCGCAACAGGTATGTCAGTCCCTCCTGTGGAACCTCTGAATTTAAAAATAACTCCAAGACTGAAACCCAACAATACAGAACCTGCAATCGATGCCAGCAAAATACTGTCCGTAAAAGCCCAGTATTGTGTATTAATGAAATCCCTTAGAACTGGAAAATTCTTGTACATTAATTCCGGATTCATTAAATCAATGAATATTGATCCCATAAACATTCCAAAGAATGATTTCACGCCAAATTGCTTCCCAAGGAAAAACCATGCAATTACGAATAGGGGAATATTTATTATTAACATCGATATACCGGCAGGAATACCCAGAAAATAATGGATTACCTGAGCTATACCACCGACTCCACCGGGAGACACTTTGAATGGAATTAAAAACCAGGCATAGGAAATTCCGAAAATAATACTTCCTATAATAATTCCTGTGTAATCTCTTATGTTAATAAGTAATTTTCTCTTTGAACTCGCCATATAGATATTGATTAAATTTCAGTTGAAAAAATAAGTAGAGTCTCCTAAGTTTATAGAAATATTT